>CAYQDH010000182.1:0-9767 GCA_964416075.1 uncultured Anaerolineales bacterium
TATCTTGCGCAGGGATACTATCGCAACCTGGATGCCAGGATCGACCTTGAGGGTGACCGCCAAGAGATCTTCACCTACGCTAACTATAGCTGGACGGAACACATCTCGCGGAAGATCGGGCAATGGGATCCTTCGGCCCAAGAGCTATTGGAGCAATTCGCCAGGCGTGGCTTCCGCCTCCCGGGGCACGTCGTGGGGTCCTAGATTGCCTCAGGAATGGGCGCCCGGCGTCAGCAATGCCTGATTCCGGCTTGGTTAGAGCGCGAGTGATGCCGGGGACCCAAGGTCACCCGGCAAAGAAACCCTCTGCGGCATCGAGAGCCTCGACGAGGCGCCAGGCAAGGGCGACGCCGCCCAATGAGACGCTCCTCGGCGCGATCCGCGCCACACCGTCCAGGAAGTTGGGCCGTCCCAGGCGCCACAGGTCGGCCAGCAATTGGCAGGCGCGAGCCGGATCGATCAACATCCACGAGGCGGCGATGCCGCCCAGGCTTTTACTGCGGCCGCGCAGGTTTCCCTCGCGGCGCGCGTCCGCCTCGGCCTGAGCCAGGATGTGGCGCGCCCGCTCCGGCAGCATAGATCGCAGGGCCTCGGCCAGGCCGGACAGCGCCTCCACCCGGGCGATGGCCCAAGGCTCGGCCAGCGCCGCTCGCTCCGCGCGGTCCCAGGCTTGGCCCGCTCGCGGATCGCCCGTGCTGGCCCAGTGCGCGGCCAGCCGCGTCAGCGCGCGGGCCCAGGTTGCGCCGGACTCGGCTGTCTGCGTGGTTGGCTGGGACGCCGCCTGCCAGGCCGCTTCCCAGCGCGCTGTAGCTTCCCCACTCGAGGAGGCGGGCTCTCCCGCCACCAGCGTCAGCGCCACGGCGCGAGACGCGCCGTCGCCGATGGCCTCGGCCAGGCGTTGGGCGCGAGATGGATCGAGCCGCGCCAATACCTCCACCGCGCCGTTGATGGCCAGGTCGCGCTGGTCACCGGGCAACGGCTCCAGCCGATCCAGGATCTCTTGTACCATCTCACCCACCCGCGGACCCAGGCGCTCCGGAGCCGCATCCCCCTCCCGCGGACCGCGGCGCTCCAGGTCCGCATCCTCCTTGCCCGCGCCCTCCCCGAGGGCAAGATGACCCGCCACCGCGGCATAGGCCAGCGCCCATTGCTGCGGATCGCCGATGTCGCGGGCCAATCGCAGCGCCTGCTCCGCATCTTCGACGGCCAAGCTCTGGGCCATCTGCGCCAGAGCGCGATCGCTATAGTGTCGCCGCTTCTGAATCGCGCCGCGAACCATGGCCACCTCTGCCAGATCGACGACCACCTGCCGGCCACGCTGGGCCAGCCAGGCCCGGTACTGGGCGCCGAAATCCGCCTCGTCCTCGGCTAGCGCCAGCGCCTTCTGGTCCAGCACTATGGCCATATCCTCTTGACCCAATGCCCGCCACAGTCCGGCCAGGTGCACCCACAGCTCCGCTCGAAAGCCGCCAGCGGCCCCTTCCGCGGCAGCCTCAGCCCGCGCGAGCGCGACGCGCGCCCTCTGCGGGTCCCCGCCGGCCAGCAGAGCCTCCGCCAGCCCGATCAGCGCCCGCGCGTAAAAGCCTGCCTCGTCGGGCGGCAGCTTTTCGCTGGCCTGCAGCAGCCGCTCCAGTTCCTGGGGATCGATGGGCGCGGGAGCGACATCCTCGGGCAGGCCCCGGCGACGCGAGGCGATGTATTCCAGGGTGTGCTCACGAAAGACCTCCGCGGCGGCCTCGATCCCCGTGTCACCCAGGAAGATCCCCCCGGCCACGGATTGCTGCTGGCCGGGCGCCGCCGGGGCGTGGCCAAGGCCCACCTGGTCCAGCAGGGCATCCACCTCGGCGAACACCTCCGCGGCCCGCGGGTCCCCCACGGCGGCCAGCTCGGCGGCCACATCTGCCAGGGCCCGCGCCTTGGCGCCGATGGTGTCGTAGGGCGTCCGCCGGGCCACGTGCCGCACCTCGATGGCCGTCTGGGCGACCAGGTTCGCTGCCGAGACCCCTTCGAAGGCTTGTTCGTCCAGGACGGCGGTCATGGCCCGCGCCGCGCTCAGGGCCTGGTCGAAGAGCTTGGCCGCCTGGGCAGGGTCCGAGGGATGGCGCAGCCGGCCCAGCCGCGCCAGGGCGCGCGCCTGCGTGTCCAGCCCGGCGCCGGCCTCCGCGGCACGGCCCGCCTCATCGAATAGACCAGCGGCCCCCACGCTACGAGAGTCAGCCAGCCGCCGAGCGATTTGTCCCAACGCTAGGGCGCGGTGGGTGGCCTCGTCCGGGCTCGCAGGCATCATCGCCGCGATTTGCCGCGCCGTCGCCAGAGCCTGGTCATGCCCCTGGTCCAGCAGCCCCTGCACCACAGCCTGGAGGGCGGGACCCCTGCTCCCCACCGCGCTCTGCGCCAGGGCCACGGCGCGTCGCCACTGCCCCTGCCGGGCCAGCTCGCGCAGCAATTCGGGCGGCACCGTGGCCACGGTCGATCGCAGCGTGGCCCCCACCAGGCCCAGCTGCACGACCTGCGGCAGCGCCTGTTGAGGGTCCATCGTCGAGGCGGCCATCACCGCCTCCGTCAGGGCGCCGAGGTACGCCTGGTCCGCCCCCGTGGTGGCGCGCCAAGCGCGGCGGATCGCCGGATCGACCAGGGCGAACAGGCGCGGCCAGGCCTCGGGGCCGGCCAGGCGATCGTGCGCCGCCAGGTGTTGCAGGGCGTAGTCGTTGTCGATGGCCGCCGCGTCGGGGAAGCGCGCGTGCAGGCGCTCGGCGATCTGCTGGTGGTAGGTGGTAGGGTCGAACCAGTCGTCGGGGTTGTCGACCTTGGAGAGCAGGAAATCGCCCACCGCGTGGTGATACCAGCGGTAGACCGGCTGCCCAGCGGCCTCGCGGCGGTCCACCAGCAGGGCAAAGCTATCGAGCACCTCTGCGGCGACGTCCCGTTCCGTTCCGGCCAGGTCGGCCAGCGCGTCCAGGGCCAGCGGCGCCCGCGCGACGGCCAGCGCGCCCAGCACAGGCCGGTATTCCGTGCGCCAGGCGCGGGGGGCAGCCCTGAGCACCTCGGCCTTGCGCCGCGCCAGCTCCAAGCGATAAAAGGCCGCCAGGCTATCGGGCAGGGAACGCATGTCCACCTGGGCTGGGCCGCGGCGGATGGCATTGACCACGGTGGTGAGGTAGAGGAAATTGCCGTCGCTGCGCTCGAGGAGCCGGTCGGCCAGCTCATCGCGGGTGAGGCCCGCTGCTTGCGCCGCCTGCCGGACCTCCGGCGCAGCGAGGGCGGCATCCAGGTAGGCGCGCAGGTCGGCCATGTTCTCCGCGCTACCCTCATCCAGGGGGAGATGGCGCAGGCCCGCGCCGCCGAGCTCCAAGGCAAGGTGTTGCAGAGCCGGACCGGGGTTGCTGGAGGCCACGATGCGCAGGTTGGGCGCGCTGGCCAGCCGGACGATCAGCTCGGCGATGTTGGGCCGGCCCGAGTACGCGGCGGCCTCCTCCAGCCCGTCCACCAGCAGGATCACCGGTCCCTGTTTCCGCTTGGCCAGGCGCTCCACGGGGCGTAAGATCAGCCGCTGCGCCATATCCTCCACCGGCAAGGCGGTGAATTGCTCGATGATCACGCCGACCACGGTGGCCCCCGAGGCCACACGGCCGATATCCTGGTGCACCTTCAGCTCTGCGGGGGGCTCATCCTCACCGAGGAGCTCCATGCCGAACTGCAGGCCCAGCTGTGCGCCCACCGACTGCACGAACGCGGCCGGCAGGTCCCAGTTGGATTCCTGGGCGCTGACGAAATGGTGCAGGTAGTGCGGGCGCTCTACGGCCAATTGCGCCAAGAAGGCCGTCTTACCCACGCCAGGCTCGCCGGAGAGGAGGAAGCAGCGCTGGTCCGAGGCGGATAAAAAGGCATCCACCTCCCGGCGCAGCCACTGCCGGCCCACGTAGCCGGTGGTCCACCGGGAGATCGCCTGGCCATAGTCGATGATGTTTTCGCTGATCATGGGTTGCGCCTCCTATCAGATAGCCGCGGCATGAATGCGCGCGCTACGTGCGCTCGCTGCGTGGGCCTAGCCAAGGCGGCCTTCGCCGCCTGGGAACGGGCCATGGATGCGGGTGAGATCTATCGGCCCGGATATCGAGGATTCGGTGAGCAAGCTGGCCCCGCCCCAACATGCGTGGGCGAAGCACCGGCATGATGTTCGTTCACCACCATCGCCGAAGGCTGGCTATCCAGCCCGCTCCAGCCGCCTGATGCGCTGGCCCATGATCACCACATAATCCGCCGTAAAGCTGGGATCATCGGGGGCCAGCGCGTACGCCTTGCGCCAGGCCCGCAAGGCCCTCTTGCGCCAGCCTGCCGCGTTGGCCGGGTCGGCCTGCATCTTGGCCTCATAGGCCGCGGCCAGATCGTGCCACGCCGCGGTGTATTCGGGGTACAGCTTGATCGCGCGGCGGTGCGCGGCGATCGCCGCATCGAGGTTGCCGGCCATGCGTTCCACGTTGCCCAGGCCGTTTTGCGCGCCTGCATCCGCAGGGTCGAGCTCGAGGACACGCGCGAAAAAGCGCGCCGCCTCCCGAGCATAGCGCTCCCGCTCCTGTGGCTGATGCCGGTCCTCCGCGACCTGGGCCAAGCTCTTGGCGATATACCCCCGTATGGACAGGGCGCGCAGATTTAGTGGGTCTGTGCGCATGGCCGCCTCCCGGGCTTGGGCCAAGCGAGCGGCGGCCGCATCGAGGTCGTTCTTGGCCAGCTCGTCGTGCGCCAGGCTCTGCTGCAACGAGGCCAGGACCTCGTAGGCATCGCTAAAGTCGGGGTCGCCCCGCGTGGCCTGCTGAAAATAGCCCAGCGCAGCCTCGTAGTCGCGATGGTAGGTCGCTATCAAGCCCAGGTCATACGCCGCTTGCGGCGACAATTGGACGCCCTGCGCCGCTGCGTTCTGATGAGCGGCCAACAACTCTGCGATCTGGCGACTCACGTTCTCCGGCGCGCCCGGGGCGCCCAGCGTGCGCACCACGCTCTTGTCCACGCCCTGCAGCTCAGCAAGCATGTGCGCGATGTGGCCCAAGGCATCGGGCTGCACCAGCACGATCTGGGTGATGTTCTTTTGGTCCACATAGCCGCCATTGATGATCGTGGCCTCCACCTGGTTGAGGGTGGATTGCACCGTGAGGGGGCCATGCACCTCACCCACCTCCACGGCCGTCGCCTTGCCACCATCGATGCGGCCCACCTCCTGGTGCACGTCGATGTGGGCCTTATCCGGCGCTGCGCCGGCAGGCGCCTGGTCCGCCAGCGCCGCGCCGCAGTTGGGGCAAAAGCGCGTCCCCTCCGGCGCCGCATAGCCGCATTTGGGGCAATCCATGCCTAACCTCCCGCACCCGGCAAGCACGCGGTATGGATACCGCGCCTACAAGAACATCTCTCCGCCTAGGCCCCCAAATGCTCCTGCACCACCTGCGCCACGCCCCGCGCCAGGTTGGGGAATTTCAGCTCCCGGTAGCCGATATAGTCGTAGCCGGAATAGACGATGACCGTGAGCAGCAACACCTGGATCCCCGCGGCCACGGCCAGCACTTGCGGCAGCTTGACGAAGCGCTTGGCCAGCGTCACAGCGTCTTCTACTGTCTGCAGGTAGCCCGCCAGGGTGGCGAACTTGGCCGGGACCGCCTGCACCGCACTCGTGGCCCCGTTGACCTTGTCGACGTCGGCGGGCGCCGCGGCGAGCCACTCGTCGAGCGTGGCCCGAAAGGCGGTGATGCGGTATAGCCGGGCCAGCAGCTTGCCCAGCAGGTCCACCTTGCCATCCCGCTTGATCTCTTCCAGCCACCCTTGGACCTTCTGGCGAGCCTGGTTCTCCGCGTCCTTGCCCAAGAGGGCCAGGAGCTTGTCATAGACATTGAGCAAGGTCTTGGTTGCCGCCGCCACCGCGCGCTCGATCAGGGCGCCGACGCCCTTTTTGAGCGATTCGAGCTTGGCCGCGATCTCTTTGTTGATCATGGCCGCGCCGCTAACCACCGCGCGCCACTCGGTCTGGGTGATCAGGTCCACGGCCACGGCCTCGCCTAGCGCCTGCGCCCGGTCGCTGATCGCCGTGACGCTGCTGATGGCCGCCTCGCGCAGCGCCGCCTTGGCCAACTCGATCCCTGCGGGCGCAGCCGCCGCGCCACGCCGCGCCGGAGCCGCGGGGGCCAGCGCCCTCGCTGGCGGCACATCCATCGCCTTGTGCAGCGACTGCACCATCTGCTGCATGGCTATCCCGCGCTCGGCCAGCCCAGCCATCGATGGCTCGGTGGGCGTAGGGCCGGCCATGCCAGCCGCCCTCATCGAGGGCCCCGCGTCCTCCGCGACGGCGATGGCCACGCCTGGCCCCTCGTCCGTGGGCCCCGCCTCGTCGGATCCCACCTCACGTGGCTCGTCCCGTTTTGGCTCCGCCTCCCCTCCCCCGAGTCCCCCCGTCTCTTCCTCGACCATCTGCAGCAGCTCGAAGGCAAGCCGGAGCTCCGCGCCCGCCTGCGCGGCCAGGTGGGCGCTCATCCCCTCGCTCACGGCACGGTCATCGGCCTGTAACTCCGCCCGGGCCAGCGGGATCATCGCCGCAGAGATCTCGGCGATCGCGTCGGCCCGCTTGACGAGCGTTCGGGCGGGAGCCAGCGCCGCGGGACCTTGCGCGGACCTCGGCGCGCCGCGGGGCCTGCGTGGAGGTTTCAGCAAAGCATCGAATTCGGCCAGGTAAGCGGCCGCCGCCTCGTCGTAGGATTGATAGCTCTTTTCGCTCATAATCGGGTACTCCTTTCATGCTAGAGGCCTGCCTGGGGTGATGAGAGGTCAGCGATAGCGCCGGCAACCCCGCGAGGCAAAATGCCCGCCCACGCTACGTGGGCCTGGCTACAACCCGGACGTATAGGCTGGCTCTGCGCTCTGTCCGCCGTTCTCATCGATCCTCACCCTGACAATCCTGCGGATCAGATCGTAGGGCATGGGTTTGCTAAGCGGGAAACGCATCGATCCTTTGGTCTGCTTGTAGGCCGATAGCTCTTGCCCCAGCACCTCGAGCATGGCGCCGGTCACAGGATAAAACGCAATGTGCCGTTTCCAAGCACCGAACCACACAGGGCGCTGGCCTCGTGTCTTAGGCCCCCGCGGCGCCGGCTCGGAGGGCCTCGGCCACAAGATACAGACGCTCGTGCGCCTCCCGGGCCACGGGCCCCAGCGCGGGATTCTGCACCATATCCAGCATAGCGGCCGGGTCCAGGATCAGCACCACGCTGCCGTCGCCGTCCTGGTAGACCACCACGGTGCAGGGCAAGAGCAGCCCCATGGCCAGATCGGTGGTCAAAGCCTGATGCGCGAGAGGAGGGTTGCAGGTGCCCAGGATGGCATAGGGGCGAAAATCGACGTTGAGCTTGTTCTTGAACGTGGATTGGACGTCGATGTGGGTCAGAACGCCGAATCCTTGGCCTTTCAGCGCCGCCGCGACCTTTTCCAGGGCCTGCGGGTAGGGCACGTCGAGCCGAACCTCGAATGCAGAATCCTCTAGTCTCTTGGCCATGTGACCTTGTCCTCCTTGCAGGGGTTGATGATGTGATCTACCCAGAAGACGTTGCACCCGGCTGGTATGTTCGGCGCCTGGCCCCGATCTACCAGCTTGAGCGTGACGACGCGGCGTGGGCCTGGCGAGAGGTCTCTGCTTCAGCCAACGGGGATGCTTCACTACGTTCAGCATGACAACCGCGACCATGGGGATGCTTCACTACGTTCAGCATGAATGACAACCGCGACCATAGGGATGCTGCACTACGTTCGGCATGACAACCGCGACCATGGGGATGCTTCACTACGTTCAGCATGACAACCGCGACCATGATCAAGCCGTGGCCAGGCAATTGGCCATTGACACGCCCAGGCAGACCATGATATAATGAATATAATGCAGTCAACTCTACACGGCTGAGCCGTAGGGTGGCCTACGGATCTCTCTGGCTGCGCTCTCGTCTGGAAGGAGGCCCCGACGATGACCAACGATGCCGCGCCCGAGAACAAGCCGCTGCGCTACCGCGACCTGCGCCTGCGCCTCGACGATTACCAGCCAGCCACGGGGGCCTTGATGGTGTGGGTCGATGGCGAGGCCCCCGGCGGCGCCATGCGCCGCGCCGACGCCGTCCCCCGCACCTATGATCGCCAGGCCTTTTATGATGATGTCGACCTCTACCAGGGCGGCCTATTGGGCCGCGTCGATTTCGCCGAGCTGGGGAAGGATGACCTCTACACCCTGGGCAAGCTTCTGGCCGACTTGGCCCTGCCCGAGGGGGTGGTGCGCCAGCTCTTCGACAAGAGCCTAGTGGCCGCCACCAGCCAGGGCCTGGGGCTGAGGCTGCGCCTGATCATCGAGGAGCCCGAGCTGGCCCAGCTCCCCTGGGAGTATATGTGCCTGCCCCAGGCCTCGGGCGAGCCCCGCCCCAGCGATTTCCTGGCCCTGCGCCGCGAGGTGTCGATCGTGCGCACCGATACGGTAGAGTCGGCGCCGCGCCCCCTGCCCGACCGCCGGCCGCGCATCGTGGGCGTGCTCTCCAGGCCCATCGACCAGGAAAAGCTGGACGTGACGCAAGACCGCGCAGCTCTGGATACGGCGGTGCAGGCGGCGAACAAGGCGGCCGGGGAGGAACTGGTCTCGGTGACCTGGGTGGAAAAGCCCGCCACGCGCGCGGCGCTGGAAGCGGCGCTACAAGACGGCGCCGACGTGTTCCAGTTCTCCGGCCATGCCAGCTTTGACCTGGGCGACGAAGGCCATCTCCTGCTCGAGAGCGCCAACCGCCGCGGCGACCGCTATGCCGCGGGCGACGCCGCCCAGCTGTTGCGCAACGCCGGGGTGCGCCTGGTGGTGCTCAGCGCCTGCGAGGCCGGCCGCCGCAACGGCCAGGTGATGTGGAGCGGGGTGGCGCCCGCGCTCACCCGGGAGCAGGTCCCCGCCGTGATCGGCAACCAGTTCGACATTCTGGATTCCAGCGCCATCCTGTTGGCCGACCGCATCTATCCCCGCCTGTTCCTTGGCTACACCATCGACGAGGCCCTTTTCTGGGCGCGGCAGGCCATCTACCAGCAGGGCAGCGCTGAGCCCGAGAGCAACCGGGATTGGGGGGTGCCCGTGCTGTACCTGCGCGATGCCGACGGTGTCCTCTTTCCGCTCCCTGAGAAGGCGGCGGAACAGGCAGAGGCCCAGGCGCCATTCCTACGGGTGGCCCGCGTCCTCGATCGCGTTGCCGGCGAGGCTATCGAGGCGGAGATTGACTCATTTACCCGTGGTCACGTCGAGATAGAGACCCACATCGGCGTCGTTGAAAAGGGCGCCAAGGCCATAGGCGTCAAGATCGGCAAACTGGGCGGTTAGCGCCCTACCTTTGTCTCGCAGGTCTCTGCAAACTGTCATGTCGGCCATCCATTCGTCTGCCAGTTCGTCGCACGGAGGTGCAGCATGTCTCCTAATTCGACCACCGCTCGGGTGGGCACAACCCCGCCCATCTTTGTGCCCCGAGGCCAGAACCCGGCCGTGATCAAGCCGGGCCAATATTTCCGCATGCAGATCGCGGGGGCGCAAGTCGTCTACCGCGGCTCGGTCTTTGAGCGTGCACAGCAGCTCGTCATTACCTCGCGGGTCAACCTGCACCACGAGACCCTGGGCCATGAGGATCTGGAGGGCATCCAGCGCCAGCGCCAGGTGCAGCGAAACCAGTCGGTGCAGTTGGGCCTGGCCCCCAACCTCATCGACCTGGTGCCGGCCACCATATCCTCCG
>CAYQDH010000183.1:0-9735 GCA_964416075.1 uncultured Anaerolineales bacterium
GGCCGGTTCTGGCACATGGGTCTCATCCGCATCCAAATCGGCCTCGGCTGCCCCGCCGTCCATTACAGTGTCCTCCGGCTCGGCGACGATCGCCGTGCGCGCTCCGTAGAAATTGGCCGGATCCCAGGCATTCAGAAGCGTCAGCTCGGCAGACGAAACCCCCTCGTCCGTATTCCAAGCGCGCAGTCGCTCAACAGCCTCGGGCAAGGCGAACTGAGCCCCCGAATATCCGCGCACAAAATAGCCTCGTCGCACTTCGCCGCGCAGCTCCATCAGCTCCAGGTGCGGATAAAGGGCGGCCCATTGGCGATCTGGGTCCTCATGGGCTAGGCACTCGCGTGTCACCACACCATAACGCTGTAAGAGCTGGCGCGCGTAACGTAACGCACGCTCCTGCTCACCCACCTCACTTCCCCACACGCTGACACGATGCACCAAAGCCCACCGACCGGTCCAGCGCGTAGGGGGTGTGATGCGCCGCCCGACTTCTTGGCGCGCCTGGCGCAGGCGTCGCGGCGACGGGCGTCGTACGAGGCTCGATTCTCGCGTGCTCTTCCAAGCCCCCAGCACAGCGTCGAGCGAGCTCTCGATCTCGTGGCGGGGCTCCACCGCGCCCACCTGCCCGGTCATAACCATGCGCAGAACGTCATAGCTGTCATTCGTAACCAGGCCAGCCAGCAACAACTCGACCAATGCAGCGTCAAGCTCGGTGCTCGGCATCTTGAGCGCTCTCCGCAGATCGTCTGTGTAGGACGCGCCCTCGCTCTTTAGAAAGGCCAGAACCTGGCGGGCGGGTTCACCTAGGGCGGCCTCGGTTGAGGCCGGATCACGCTGTGGAGAAAAGGTCGCTCCCTCGCCGCGGAAAAAGAAACGTACTTGCGCGCGGTGGATATCCTCACCTAGGGCCAACCACACCAGATCGCCTTTGGCGAACAGAGCATCGAGGTGGCTGAGCCGGTAGTCGCGCATACGAAGCGGGAAGATATCTCGCTCCCAGAGCGGCCCGGGAAGCTCAAGTCCGCGCAACTGCTGCAACAGGCTCACCATCCCTGCCTCGCCCTGGCTCTGACGCAGTGGATGAACGTGCTGCCAGCGGAGCATAAAATCGCTGTAGGCCATCAGGCTCACCGGCCGCACCTGGCGCCGCAGCAAAGCCAAAGTGTGGCGATGGATGCGCTCCAGGACTCGGCGGTCGCACCATTGCCGTTCCGTAGCGCCGGGCCCCAAGCGCCCCGTAACAAGAATTCCTGTGGCTACCAAGCGTTCCAGCGTTGGATGCAGCCATGCGGGAGGAAAAGCGTAGCGTTCGGCCAACTGTTCGAGGATAAAGGGCCCGTGCGTGCGCGCGTAGAGACGCAGCAACGCCTCCCGAGCGCCTTCCGGATCGCGGTGCTCGCTCAACAGCCCCTGAGGTAGGGAACTCTGGGGCGGAGGCAGATTAAAGGCATCGCGGTATCTAGCGTAATCCTCAGCGACGATCCATGAGCGCCGAATCACCTGGCCGTTATCTCGCATTCCTCCCGGTTGGCCGTCGTCGCGCTCCATGTGGCATGGGACATCCACAGCCAGCACGCGGCCTTCCACAGCGAGCTGCAAGAGCCAGGCACGTCCCTCACCCGCCGAACGAGCCGATACCTCCTCATTTGTGAGGTCTCCCAGGTCATGCAGGAACAGGGCTAGTTCCTCCATGCTGCGGGCTTGGTACCCTGAGGTGGTGTGCTGCAATTGCCCTTCTATGTCAGTAATCGCTTCGGGCCGTAGCAGATCCGGCAGGACCCCCTCGTCCAATAGCTGGCCCAGCAGCTCACGGTTGAGGGTGAGAGCCTGCATCTGGCGCTCGCCCTTGGGAAGGTCTCCTTCGTACATCTGGATCGCCACAAAATCGAAAAGCAGGCTGCCCGACACCGGAGAAGGCACCAGGGTCTCCGCCTCGACCACGCGAATCTCCCCGGATGCTATTTTGCCCAGTACCTCCATGAGATGCGCAAGATCGAGGACCTCGGTCAAGCAATCGCGATAGGTTTCAGCGATTAACGGAAAATCGGCCATGTTCTTGGCTGCCGCCAACAGATCCTTGGCCCGCATACGCTGTAACCAGAAGGGGGTCCGCCGTCCCGCACCCTGTACCGATGGGAGCAGGAGCGCCCGGGCAGCGTTCATGCGAAATTGCGCGCCAAATAGCGCTGAACCGGGCAACTCCATAAGCAGCCTCTCGCGCGCCTCTTCCGCACCGATCGCACGCACTACATCGGTAGGCGGGGGCCGGTCAGCATCTACCAGGCGAAAAAGAATGCCATCGTCATTGGCTTGTGTCTCAATGTCCATTCCCAATTGCTCGCGCAAGGCATGGCTAAGCACCAGGGCCCATGCGCTATTTACCCTTCCACCGAAACACGAATGCACGGCCATGCGCTGATCGCCTATGGCATCGCTGAAAACCTCCACGATAACCGTAGTATCGGAAGAGATAGCGCCCATCACATCGAGTTGCTGCCGCACATACAACATCGCATTTCTGGCCGCCGACTCAACCATAGCATACTCGGCTCGCAGCCAATCGATAACTGGTTGTGCCTCCTCGGGCCAGGTTCCGGCGGGATCATCAGGGAGGGAGGGCAGTTCAGCCACTCGCTGGCTCAACAGGCGCCGAAACTCGCCGAGGCGCAAACCGGTATAGTATTCGCGCCTGGGTGCGTCGCCCTTCCAAAACGGCATGCGTGGCATGCTGCTTGCGGCATCGCCCACCACCACCTTGTCTTCATCGATCTCCAGCACGCGCCAGGTGCCGCTGCCCAAGGTGAACACATCACCGCGGCGCGTCTCGTAGATGAACTCCTCATCTAGTGTACCCAGGAGCGTCTTGCGATCGGGCAGGTAGACGCGAAACAGCCCACGGTCGGGGATGGTGCCTCCATTGTTGATAGCCAGCAGGCGCGTGCCGGGCAGAGGATATAGCATATCGTTTACACGGTCCCAGGCGATGCGGGGCCGCAACTCTCGAAAGGCCTCGCTGGGATACTTGCCCGAGAGCATATCCAACACGGCGGTCAATGTCTCGCGCGATAGGTTCTGATAGCCATAGGCCTGGCGTACCTGCCGATGCAAAGCGGTCACGTCCCAAGGCGCCGTGGCCACCATCGCCACGATCTGTTGCGAAAGGACGTCCAGGCATTGCTGTGGCGTGTATGTCGGCTCTATATCCCCCAGCAGCATGCCATGTGCTACCGCTGCGGCGTCGAGGATGTCCTCCCGAAAGGTGGCATAGATGCGCCCCACACTCGTCTGCCCCACCAGGTGTCCGGACCGTCCCACACGCTGCAAGCCTCGCGCGACACTACGGGGAGACTGCAGTTGCACCACAATGTCCACAGAGCCAATATCGATCCCCAACTCCAGGGAACTGGTCCCAATCAGGGCGGGCAACTCCCCCGCCTTCAGGGCTCGCTCCAACTCCAGCCGCGCCTCTTTACTGATCGAGCCGTGGTGTGCGCGAAAAGGCCCTCCCTGGACGCCGGTACCGAACATCCCGCCATCCTTGGGTACGCCATCCTCGAGCAGGCCCTCAGGAGACCCCGGTGGTATCTCTTCCTCTTCCTCGCGCAGGTATTGCTCATTCAGGCGGTCCGCGGCACGCTCGGCGCCACGGCGGCTATTTGAGAAAACAAGCGTCGTGTGATGCGTGCGCACTTGCTCGAGCACTCGAGGGATGAGCGATGGCCACACCGAGTTGCCGGGCATGTGGCGCAGGTCGCTCACAGGCGTGATAACCTGGATATCCAAGGGCTTGGCCGTCCCCGCGTCCACAATCGTCACGGGCCGGGCCACCAACTGCTCTTGGCCAGGATCTTGCGGCGAGAGCAACTCATCGGCAAGCCAATCGTGCCCACCCAGAAAACGGGCCACTTCTTCTAGGGGACGTTGCGTGGCCGATAGGCCAATGCGCTGCACCGGCGCGCCCACCAGGGCGCATAGGCGCTCCAGGGATAGGGCCAGGTGCACGCCGCGTTTGTTCCCACACAGGGTATGAATCTCGTCCACAATCACCGTCTTGACTGTGGCCAGGATTTCCCTGGCCTTGACACTGGTCAAGATGAGATAGAGGGATTCGGGGGTAGTGATCAGGATGTGGGGGGGATGCTTGACCATACGCTGTCGAGCAGCCGCTGGTGTATCCCCCGTGCGCACCGCCACGTGTAGGGTCGGCAAGTCTAGCCCCTGCTGGTGTGCCCGCCGCCGAATTCCGGCCAGGGGGTCACGAAGGTTGCGCTCGATATCATTGTTGAGGGCTTTGAGTGGCGAGATATAGAGCAACTGCACGCCACTCCGATCAGGTTGGTCCAGTAGCGTCCTAAAGATGGCATCGATGCCCCACAGGAAAGCACTCAGCGTCTTGCCCGAGCCCGTGGGCGAGAAGATCAGCGTGTGCTCCCCTCGCTGGATAGGAGGCCATCCCATGATTTGCGGCGGAGTGGGTTCGCCGTACCTGCTGCGGAACCAATCTCGTACCGCGGGCAAGAAGAGATCCAGAACGTCGATCATCGTCGTAACCCTCATTCTATCGCTGGGCGCTGAACGCCGAGTGGCAAGCCAGCTGGGCGGCGCGCCGCGTCGAGTGCAGTGCGCCCCACCATTATATAGCACAGGTGTTCGGTCCGCAAGTCTTTTGGCTGGATTCCGTCTTGTGTTAGTGGATCGGGCTAGCCACGACAAGCGCAGAGCTTGACATCGCCCGGCGAACGCGTGTATACATATCTACATCGTGCATCATCCCAGGATAGCAGGAGGCATGGCGCGATGAAGATCACGGCAATCAGCACCATCGAGCAAGCTTCTTGGGGCATCACCGGCAAAGAGCTCGGCGTGCCCGTCTATCGCCTGCAGGGTGGCGCCTGCCGCGACAAGATGCGGCTCTATACGCACGTCGGCGACCGCACGCCCGACGAACTGGCGCGCAACTCGATCGGTTATGTAGAGTCATCTACGGAGCCAGGCCTGGGGATCGAGCTCGACATAGCCGGCATTGCCAAATCGCCGCCGCAACCACGGGACTACCGCAGCTCTCTATGGCCCGATGGCGGCATGGCCGACATCTAGGCACTATGCCCATCAAAGGGATCGATCTCTGCCGCGCCTATCACAACGATGTGCTTCGCCCTATCCTGGCCAGCCACATTCCCCATCTGGGGAATGCCTATGCAGCCGCGCTGATCGGTTGGGGATCGGACGTCCTCGGCCATGACGATGAATTCTCGCGCGATCACGAATGGGGGCCGCGCTGCATCCTGTTCCTCCCTCCAGGGCTGGCCCAAGAGCGCGAGCGTGTCTATGCGACGCTCGACCGTCACGTCCCCGATGAGTTTATGGGCTATCCCACGCGGTTCGCGCCCGCATCTCAGGCCCCGAACGTCCGGATCCCTGCCGAAGGAGCGCTGGCCAAAGCGCATATTCAAGTGACTACGGTGGAGGAATATGCCCGCAGCAACCTGGGTATAGTGTATCCCACCGATGACCTAGCATGGCTGACTATCCCCGAGCAAAAGCTACTAGAGCTCACGCGCGGCGAGGTATTCCACGATGGCCTGGGTACCCTGACCACATTGCGCCAGTACTATGAGGGCTATTACCCCGTCGATGTGTGGAAATATCGCCTGGCTTATGCCTGGCAAGCCGTAGGCTGGGATGCTGACCTGATCGGCCTATGCGCCTTGCGAGGCGACACACTCTCCGCCCTGCATGCAGTGGGCACCACCCTGCACCAGATCATGTGCCTTATATTTCTCCTGAATCGGCGCTATGGCCCCACCTACCCCAAGTGGTTCCATCGCGAATTCTACCGGCTGCCCCAACTGGCAAACGAGCTCGGGCCGCAGGTGGAGAGCTGCTACTGCGATCCTGATCTATCGGGTGTAGAGCTGCGATGCCAAGCGATCTGCCAGCAGATGATCCGATTTCAGGATGACCTCGGACTTGTCCCCAAGGCCTCCATGCGCAGCTATCCTTTCTCGCGCACCGGCTTCACGCTAGATACCAACTACCTGGCCCAGCAGATTGGACAGACGATAACCGGACAGCTGAGAGGCATGCCCTTATACGGAGCTGTGGATCAGTGGGTGAGCAACCCGGATCTGCTCCTCTTTGCAGAGAGGCTGAAGCCTTTGGCGAGTCTCTACCGGTGCCTTCCGCCCGCCGCATGGCGTGAGGGTACCTCCACAAACGATATGGAGTGAGAGGAGTCTTTATGAGAGGAAGCAACCTACCCTATCGGGCGATCTTGTTCGATTTCGACTATACGCTAGCCGACTCGTCCGAGGGTATCATCCATTGCGTCAACTCGGCCTTGAGGAACCTGGACCTGCCCGAGGCCAGTGCGGATGAGATTCGCGCCACGATCGGCCTCTCGCTGAAAGAGATCTACACGCGGCTGGCACTGCCCGCCCACCCCGAACTGGTGCCTCAGTTCCTTCGGCTGTTTGCCGAGTGCGCGGACGAAATCATGGTCGACGCGACGAGGGTCTATCCGGGCGTGCCAGGCATGCTTCAGGCCCTGAAGGCCCGTCAGATGCGCCTAGGGATCCTCTCCACCAAGTTCCGCTATCGCATCGAGGCCGTGCTTGAGCGAGAAGGGCTGCGCGATGCCTTTGAGCTCATCGTGGGGGGAGAGGACGTCACCCAACTCAAGCCCGATCCCGAGGGGCTGCTGGTGGCCTTGCAGAGGCTAGGCTGCGATGAGACCGAGCTACTTTACGTGGGTGACAGCGCCACGGATGCCGAGGCAGCACAGCGCGCCAGCACGCCCTTTGTGGCTGTGCTATCGGGTGTCACGCCGCCCGAGATCCTCAAAAGATACCCTCAGCGAGCGATCCTCGACGATGTCTCGTGCTTACCTCATTGGCTGGAAGGCCACGCCGCCCTGCACGTGGCCGATGAGACCATGGACGATCGCCCGGCTTGAAGGGAAGGCGACAAGTCCCCAACCCATCCGCTTATATCACTATGCGAATCAACTACGGCACGGAAGCACCTTGTGGCCAGATCGATCATCCCTCCATTTTCAGCGCTCGGATCGCCGCCATCGCCTCGTCCCATGTCGGTTGCCCGTTGAAACCGCCAATCTGACGCGTCGTCAGGCTCCCACAGGCTGCACCCAAGGCCAAGCATCGGTCTAGGGGTTCCCCACGTAGCCAGCCAGCCAGAAACCCACCATCGAAAGAGTCTCCTGCCCCCGTGGTATCGGCCACCGCCACCGGCAATGCAGGTACATCATGACGCTCAGTACCTCGCACCACGGTCGCGCCATCGGCCCCTCGCTTCAGCACCAGCACCGGCACGAGCGCCCTCATGCGCTCCAGAGCCCGTTCCAGCTCCACCTCACCGCTGACGGCACGCAGCTCGTTCTCGTTGGGCATAAAGACATCCAAGGGACCCCAAAAGCCCCCCAACCGCCACTCTCCATCGGGATCCCAATTCGTATCCAAAGATACGGTCATCCCCGCGGCGTGAGCAGTTCGCATCATCTCGGGCATGGCCTGCCGCAACGAGGTGAGCAGGAACGGACTGGCTACATGAAGGTGGCGCGCCATCCCGTACCACGCGGGATCGATCAGATCCGGTCCCACCGCCGCGATGGAGCCCAGATAGGTCAGCATGGCCCGATCGCCACCCTTGGACAGATGTATCCCTGCACCGGTCTTGAGAGACTGATCCACACGGATATACGAGGTGTCGACACCCGACTCCCGCAGCGCCTCGATCATATAGTGCCCGAACAGGTCATCGCCGACCACACTCGCCAAGAGCACCCGCAAGCCCATCTTGGCCGCTGCCGACGCGAAAATGGCCGACGAAGCCCCTGCACAGAGCACGAAATCGTCGACCAGCTTCTCCACCTGGCCAAACTCCGGTACCACATCGCCCGTTAAGATAATGTCAACATTTACCTCACCCACGATAAGCACGTCGTAGGGGCGTCCACTCATGTCGTCATCTCCGTGCCCTGCAGTCGAATAGACATCACCACATTGCGCGGCCGGTCGGGGTTCAATCCACGGGCCATCGAGCGGTGATACGCCAGCAGCTGAAGCAACGGCAAATAGAGCACGCCTCGCGCCGCTTCTGAGAGGCATGAGTCGAGCGGGAACACCTCATCGAACTCGTTACTTGGATTGTCAGTCCGGTTCCCGATCGTCAGAATATGCCCGCCGCGTCCCTTCAGGTCCCTTAACACGCTCAGTTCGTAGGGCCGCAGGTCATCGGACAAAAGCCCAACTGACAAATGCGCATCGTCCACTAGAGACATCGGCCCATGGCGGAACTCCATAAAGTGATAGCCCTCAGCTGTGGAAAGGGACATCTCTTTCATCTTGACTGTCGCCTCATTGGCCAGGCCATACAACGCGCCGGAGCCCAAGTAGGTGATGCGCTGGTACGCCTCGTTCGTGCCCACGCGCTCTGCCAAGGGCTCGGCACGCGCCACGATCCCCTCGGCCAGCCTTGGGAGCGCACGCAGTTCATCGATCAGCGCATTGTCGCCCGCAGCCAATGCGGCCACCATTTGCGAGGCAACCAGCATACCGGCAAAGGAGCGCGTCTGAGCGTAACTCTCCTCCCGCCCTCCAGGAATGCCAATCGTCAGCGATGAGAGCGCCGAAAGCGGGGTCTGGTCGTAGCAGCTGATGGTCAGGACCTCGCTACCGCGCTTTCGCCAGGCGTCAACAGCCATAATCGTTTCGCTCGTCTCGCCGGAGCGCGACAAGGCCACCACGAGCGGCGGTTGGCCCCCAGGCACCACGGCGTCGGGCCGTAACAGCAACTCCGAGGAAGGGGAGGCTCGGCTGGACCTGTGAGTAAGCTGTTGGAACACGGGCGCTGCGTATTGTGCCAGATAGTGCGTGGAACCACAGCCGATGAAAACATGCAGGCGGTCGGCGTTGCGCTCGAGCAACGCCCCCAATTCGTCCCTACAAGCCAGTGTGGCCGTGACAGCAGACTCCCAGCTGACTCCCTGGCTAACGATCTCCCGTCGCGAGTATTCGCCCCGATTTGCCATATTTGCCTCTCGGTGTCGTGTAATTGAGCTTGCCCCTGATCGCCCGATAGGCTGTCAGGTGAGCCCTAGACTGGGCCCCATCGAAGGGGGTATAGCACATACTCCAGGCGTGTGCAACAGGGTCACTGGGGCCAGCGCCCGGGTTTGACGAAGTGGCCAAACCGTGCAAAATGGTCACCCGATACATGAGCAATCCATTTCAGTCCTACAAGGAGCGATGATGATTATTGACGCCCATATCCACCTCTGGAACCGCCTGCACGGCGACGACCTCGGGATCCAGCGCAAAGCGCTAGGCGGTGGACGAGCCGAACAGAATGGCAAGGTCTACTATGCCACTCCCCCTTCATTCGATGACAGCCTCAGCACCTATGAACGTGCCCTGGCCCACATGGATTGGCTAGGCATCGACCGTGCGGTCGTGCTGCAGGAATTCATGGACGGCAAGCAGGATGATTACCTGGCTCAGGTGCGCCGGTTGTGCCCCCATCGATTTTCCTGCACGGCCCTCTTTGATAAGCATTATCTGGATGACCCGATGGGCGCCTTTGCCCAAGCCATCGACGACAAAAAGCTCCAGGGGTTCCTGGTCAAGACGCCACACCCGTTTGCCGAGATCGCCACACCCCGGCTTTTGCCCTTGTGGCAACTCTGCGCCGATCGAGGGCTTCCCGTCGTTCTCAAGGATG
>CAYQDH010000184.1:0-4977 GCA_964416075.1 uncultured Anaerolineales bacterium
GATAGAGTGCTGGCCCGCGGGGGAGGTGCCGCGGTCCTGCCAGGTCGTCGAGCCGGCGGGCAGGGCATAGAGGTGGGCGTGCTGCCATTCGGAGGACGTCCCTTCTATCACCTGCACCTCGTTCCACGTGGCATAGAGGTTGCCCGCGTCGTCGGCGGCGATGAGCGGGGTTTGTGCCCCGTTCATGGCGCCGGGCGCGGCGATCATCGTCCAGGTTCCTGCGGAGAGGTTGCGCCGCTCCGCGCCGGCGCTGACCCAGCGCCCCAGCCCACTATCCAGAGCGGCGCCGCGGGCCGCCAGCATCTGGCCGTTGCTCTCGCGCGCCAGGTCCCAGATGCGCGTCGTCTCGCTGCCCACGACCTGCGCCGCCGTCGCGCCCAAGGGCACGACCACCATGCGGCCGTCGACCATGCCCGCGTACACGTTGCCAAACCCGTCCATGCCCACGGCGCTGCCCGCGCCCGTCGCGCTGGGTAGCGCGGCCCAATTCCATGTCTTGGTCGAGCTATCCCACTCGGGCAGGCCCGTCGCGGTGGGTAGCGCGGTCCAGGTATAGGTAGAGCTGTTGAACTCGTAGACGCCCGCCGAGGCCGCGTCGTCGCTGACGGCGTAGACCTTGCCGTTCGTGGCGTTATACGTCACGTCGGAGACCGACGTGGCGATGCTGCCCAGCGGCTGCCAGTGCGCCCACGTTCCAGATGCGGAATCCCACTGGAACCGGGCCACGTGGTTCGTGGTGTAGAGCCCGGCGTGGGTAAAGCTGCCGCCCGCGTACATGATGCCGGCTGGCGGGAAGGGGTAATGCGTCCCCGGCTGGAAGGTGCCGCCGGCCCAGTAAAGGCTGCGGATCGACTCGGCGTTGTTGCCCACATCGCCATTTATGAACATGAACCATGTGTCGCCAATGCCCTCCGCGTTCAGCCAACGCGTGGGGTGGTAGTAGGCTATGTTGTGTGTGTGACCCTCGCCCGCCAGGAATCTGCTCAAGGCCTCATGGAAGTGGCGGAACCGGCCGCCGACGATGACCACATCGTCGTCCGTGTGCGCCAGGGCGTACACGGCCACATCGGCTTCGGGCAGGCCATCGGAGGCGTCGCCCGAGACGCCGTTGCCGTAGACGCCGGACTCGTTGACCACGGCCTCGCCCAACGTCACCCACTGGCCGCCGCTCCAGCGCACGATGTTCTGCGCCGGGGTCTCCACGCCCGCGTTGCGGGCCCGGTTAAAGTGGCCGCCGACATAGACATCGCCATTGGAGACGATGGTGAGCGCCCAGACGGTGGCCGACCCGCCCTCCTTGGCCACGCCGTTGCTCGTGGCGCTGCCCAGGGGGTTCCACGTGCCGGTGGCGGCGTCCCAGCGGGCGATATTCATGGCGTTCACGCCGCCGATCTGGCCAAAGTTGCCGCCGGCATAGATGTCGCCGTTGGCCGCCACGGCCACCGCCTTGACCTCGCCGTCCGTGGCGCCGAGGTCGGGCGCTTTGTAGTAGGAATGCATCTGGAAGAAGGAGCCGCCGCCCGCGGCGAGGACGCTCTTGCCCGCTTCCTCGGGCATGGGGTGCGGCGCCTGGAAGGCTGCCGACCACGCGCCCAGCGCCCCGCCCGTGCCCGGCGTGGCCGCATAGACCGTGCGGTCCGTTCCGCCCGGCATGGCATAGAGCGTCGTGTCGGTACCCACGAGCCCGCCGTTGTCGCCCATGGCGCTGGCCATGGTCTGGTCCTGCGACCAGACGTGGGCGTTGGCGTCGAGGCCCTCGGCCCGGATGATGGGGTGGGCGCCGTCGCCCACCAGGGTGCTATCGGCCACGCTGAGCACGGCCGATTCGCTGATGGCGATGGAGTTCTGCACCGAGTGGGCCACCAGGTGATCGATGGAGGTATCGTTGGCCCCGCCCAGCGGGAGCTCGCCCGCGTCGTTGCCCACGGCCACACCGCGCACGGCGTTGCGCACCGTCAGGTTGCGCAGGTTCACGCCGTCCGCCAGGATGGTGATGGCGTTCGACCCCGCGCCGTCCACAAAGACGGCATCGGCGCTCACACCCGCGATGGTCAACCCATCGTGGGTCGCCCCAGCGGCCACGCTGAAGGCCCCGTATGCGCCGGGGTATACAGTGATGGTGTCCCCGCCGCCATCCGCGACGTTCACCGCCGCCTGGATGGTGGTGTAGCAGGGGGTTTGCCCATCGCACACGTTGTCGTCATCGACATAATAGTTGTCGGGCGTGCCCGAGGCCAGCGTACGCACACCCAGCCTGCGTGGGGACTCTGCGGCCACATTGACCGAGGAGACGCCTCGCGGCAGGGCTTGCGGCGAGACAAAGCCGGATTCAAAGCTGGGCGCATCAAAGCCGCGCGCCTCGGCAGCCGCCTCGCTGGGGATGAGCACCAGGTCCGAGGAGCCATTGGAGTTCAGGTCGCCGCCCGCGGCATAGGGGGCGTTGGCCGCCCCGCCCACGCCGTTGATGGTGGCGAAGGCCTCGGGGGCCGATTCGCCCGCCTGGTAGCGCACCAGCGTGGCCAGGCCAGCGGCGTCGACCAGCAGGAGGTCGGGCCGGCCGTCGGCATCCACATCGCCGGGGGCCGCGAACATTCCGCCATAGTTGCCAAAGATGTGCGGGGTCGCGCCGCTGCCATAGACCAGGATGTGGTCCGCCCCGCTCGAGTATATCCAGTCGGCCTTGCCATCGCCGTCCATATCGCCCACGGCCACCGCGCGCGGCGCCGTATCGGTGCTGGCGTAGGCCGTACCCGTCTCCACCGTATTGCTACCGGTATTCCAGCCGTAGCGGGTGATCGACCCGTTGGCCAGGATCACCCACTCGTCGAGCTGGTCCTGGTCCACATCGCCCACGCCGAGGGCGCCCGTTACGCCGGAGAAGCTTGCCAGGGGTTGGTCAGCCACGTCGAGCGTCTCGGGCCAGGGGTTGGCGCGGCCCGCCACCAGGTAGGCCGTCCCGCCCGCCCGGATCAGGATGTCGCCCCAACCGTCGCCGTTGACGTCGCCCGCGGCAGCCAGGCCCTCCACCGTCGCCGGGGCGTTGAGCAGGGTGCGATAGCCGGATTGCCCGGCGTCCAGCACGCCGCTGGTCATATAGTTGGCGCCGCCATAGATCAGGAAGGCGCGCGACGATTCTCGCTCGCCGACCAGCAGGTCGCTCGTGCTATCGCCGTTGACATCGCCCGCAGCGGCCACATAGCTGCCCAGGCGCGCGCCCGAGGCCCCGGTCAAGTGCGTCTGCGCCCTCTCCAACATGGCCAGGTCCGGCTGCACCGGCCAACCGCCCGCGCGGCCATAGACCACGGCCACCTCACCCTGCGCGCCCTCGGGGCCGGGCAGGCCCACCACCAGGTCGCTGAAGCGGTCGGCGTTCAGGTCGCCGGCCCAGGCGGCCAGCACGCCGCCATCGTTATCATGAATGGAGGAGAGGCCCAGCCAGATGGCGCTGTCGTCGAATACGTCCATGCCGTCCGTCAATGGGGCCGGGGACAGGGGCAGAGGCAGGTGCCCGCCCTCGTCTGCCACACCGGCCAGGTCGAACGCCGTGTTCGGCTGCACCACCGGGGGCAGCGCCGCGTCCGCGCCCTGGTTGACGATGCTGGAGGGGGCCACGCGGTCCACCACGATCTCTGCGCTGGCGACCGCGCTGCGGTTGCCGCTGCGGTCCCCGGCGCGCACCATAGCCTCGTGCTCGCCCTGCGCGCTGGCGCCCACCGCCCAATCGTAGGACCAGGCGTCGCTGGCGAAGGGAATGTTGAACCAGGGCTGGTTGTCCACCGAGATCTGCACCCACGCCACGCCCGAACGGTCGTCGGTGGCCGATCCACTCAGCGCCACCACGCCCGAGTCCATGGCCCAATTCAGGCTCACCTGCGGCACGACATTATCCACCACCACGACCACCGGGGCGGTCGTCGCCGTGTGCTGCATCCCGTCCGTGGCCTGCAGCTCGATGTCGTACGTGCCGTCGGTGATGTCGCTCCAGGTGTAGGCCCAGGCGCCCTGGCCCAGGGGCAATGTCTGATAGCTGTCATCGCCGCCGTGGGTGACGATGCTCAGCTTGCGCTCGGCGATCCAGGTGGTGGGGTCGTAGGCCGACCCGCCCACCACGTAGCTGCGGCCGCGCAGGTAAGCGCCGTCGGCCGGGGACATGATCGCCAGGACCGGGTCATCCCCGTCCACGGTGACCTGCACCGGCTTGTGCATCTGCACCTCGCCGTAGAGCATCTCGGCGGCGATTTCGCCCTGGTACGATGTCGTATCGGGGCGCACCCGCGCCGTCACGTTCATAGAGACGCCCTCGTAGAGCTGCAACGGGTTCTCTTTGGTAAAGGCCCAGCTCACGGTGTTGCCGCTCTGCGTCATGGGGATCGAGCGGTCCCCCTCCATCACCCCGCCAGCGATCGTGTCAAAGCACGACGGCAGGATGAGGCTCAGGGTCGTCGTCACCGGGGCGTAGGCCCAGTTCTCCATGTCGATATCGATCGATACCTCGGTCCCGGGCAGCCAGAACATGCCCGGACGCGCGTCGGGGATGTCGGTGACGGGGCTGACCTCGATCTTGAGGGTCGGCACCAGGTTGTTGAGCGCTTGCGGGCTGATGCCGTTGGTCTGCTCTTCCCAGGCGTTCAGGGTATCGCCATCATCGTCGCCCTTCAAGGGGTTGGAGGAGACCCACATGCTGGATACCTCCAAGGCGCTCACCTGCCCGCCGCCGGGCGGCGGCGGAGGTGTGATCTGCCAGCCGCCGACCAGGTCGCCGATGGCGCCCTCACAGGGATCCCAATCGTACTGCTTCCAGTGGCGCACTTCTTCGCCATCCCTAAGGTCGTCGCCGTCCGAGTCGGCCAGGTTGATGCGCGTGCCGAGGCGCCGCTCCAAGGCGTCGTTCAGCCCGTCGTCGTCGCTATCGGGGTCCAGCGGGTCGCAGCCGCGCTCGGAGCCGGTCTCCCACTCGTACTTGTCCGAGAGGCCATA
>CAYQDH010000184.1:4993-9708 GCA_964416075.1 uncultured Anaerolineales bacterium
CAATCGCTGTCGGATGTGCCAAGCGCCGACTCTTGGTCCGCGGTCAGGCCGTCGCCGTCCACGTCATAGTTGGTGATCGAGGGCCAGTGCCACAGGTCGTCCAGGCTCGCGGGGAGCACGTCCAGGTAGAGGTTATTGACCTCCGGGTCCTCCGGGAGTGTCCCCGTCGTCTCGTGGGTGTTCACGCGCACCGTGCCCCAGAACATGTACTCCGCCCAGACCGTCTGGTAGAGCACCTTGGCCACAAAGCTGGCCACGCCGTTGATGCGGGGCTGCAGGGCATACCCTAGCGCGGCGACGTTCTCGCAGTGCAGCTCGCCGTCGACGACGTCGCAATCGCGGTCATCGCTCACATCCTGCCCGTGGAAGCCGCCCGCTACGAGTTTGGTTTCTAGCTGGCCTTCGACATAACTCCTCTCCAGATCGCCGGTGGTGCCGTCCTCCGTCTTGGTAATCACGCCACTGGCGCCGACATAAAGGCGAAAGACGTTCCCGCCCACCATGCCCATGTCGGCATCGATCAGCTCGGTGTGAAAGTCACCGAACTCGGCCGAAGCCAGGCAGGTGTTCGTGGTCGCCGAATAGAACATCTCAAAGATGATCGTGACCAGGCTCCAGGTCTTGTCGGTGAAGAGCCCCGTGAACAGGCTGATGATAAAGTCGATCACGCCCAGGATGGCCGTGATGATCGGGCCGATCACCGGGATAAAGTTGAGGCAGGCCATCACGATCAGCCAGACGGTGGTCACGATGGCCATTCCCAGGGCCATGCGCCAGGCCACCGGGTCGCTGCCGTTCATGCCCATGACGATGCCAAAGGACACCCAGGCCATGGCGATGCCCACGCCCGCGCCGATGAACCCCAGCACCACGCCCGCCACGTTGATGTTCTTGACGATGATCTCCAGCCCCTTGACCACCGCCTCGACGATGGATATGACGATGGCGGCGATCTGCACGGCGATGACCAGCGTGCCGACGAGGATATTGGCCACCAACAGGGCCGTCTCGTTGCCGCACATGGCCAGGTCGGGGTTGACGGAGCAAGCGGTGTTGATGGCATTCATGATCAGGCTGGCCACGGTGGCGGCGATGGCGAACCCTGTCAGCGTCCCCTGGGCTTTGAGCCAGTTCCCCGTCACGTCGCCGGTCACGAGGTCGATGACCTGGTAAATGCCCCCGGCCATGTTAAAGACATCCGACATGACGCCGGGCAGGCTGCTGGCCAGCCCCATATAATCGAGGCCGTTATCGACAAAGGCCTCATCCACCGCGTTTTGGATGGCGATGGCGTCCTCGTCCGCCACTTCGGGCACCAGGGCGCGCCCATCCACGCTGACGATGGCCAGGCGCCCGCCATAGGCCCACAGGTAGCAGGTGTAGGCCACAAAGCGCATGTCCTCGCCGCGCAAGTTGGGGTAAAGCTCGGCCAGGGTGCTGGCATAGATGCCGTGGTAGCGCGCCTCCACCATCTCTAGCATGCGCGCGGGGGTCATCGTGCCCCACTCGAGGGTCGTGGCGTTGCGCTCGTACATGCGCAGGGTGATATTGCGCCCCGCAAAGACGGGGACGTTGCCCAGGTCGACGCTCAACTGGTCGAGGCTCGCCATGCGCGAGCCGTCCGCCGCAAACTCGGAGAGGTCCTGCACCCCCGAATGGGTCTCCGTGGCCAGCAACAGGGTGGCGCAGACGACGGGCGTGCCGTCCGAATTAGCACAGCGGGCGTTATTGCCATACGTGGGGTTGTCGCGGAACCACGCCGGCAGCATCTCCGTAGCCACCCCCGACGTGCCCGCTTCCTGGTTCAGGTAGGTCACCGGCTCGGGCACGACCACGATGTTGCTGGGGATGTCGTAGGTGAGGGTGGGACTCTGCACATAGCCGGGGGCAAAACGGTCGGCGATCTCTTGCAGCATCGTCTCGTTTTCGTCCTGGCTCTCCAGCCGCTCATAGGCCGTAAAGGTGCTGCTCAGGCCCATAAACGCCTGGAAGAGGTAGCGGTCGTCTCCCGGCATCCCCGGAGTGCCCACGATGGTCGCCTCGTAGCTCTCGTTCCTGGTGATCTGCAGGCCCGTCAGGCGGAACTCTTCACGGTACTGGTGCAACACCGACGTGCTGACGGCAACGCCATTTTGCGTGCCCCAGCGGTTGTAGGTATAGCTGTCGTTCTGCATCTGGGTCATCCACACGACCTTGGCGCTCCACTGGATGTCGGCCGTCTGGTCGGAGCCGTAGGCCACCTTGGCGTACCAGGCATAGATGGCCCCGCCATCCTCCAGTGGCTGCAGGGTGACGAGCATGACCGTCTTGCCCTGCTCCTCGTCGTACCAGGCGCGGACGCCGTATTTTTCGAGCAGCATCTCGGTGGGCGTGATGTTGGTCGTCACCAGGAGGAACGGCGTCAGCCGCAGGTCCTCTTGAGAGTCGTCGAGGTCCTTGACGTTGCCCTCCTCGTCAGGCGGCCAATCCAGAGGGGTGGTGGAATAGCGCAGGTGGTCCATGTTGCGCGGCTGGATTTCCAGCTCGATGGACTCGGTGCCCGATTCCATGCTGCCCGAGGTGTTCAGGTTCAGCTCATAGGTATAGTCGCTCAAGGCGTTGCGCGAGAGATCCTGGGCATCGGGCACGCCATCGTTGTCGTCGTCGTCGTCCCATAGGTTGGGGACGCCGTCCTCATCCAGGTCGGCCGTCGATGCCTTGCCAGTGGCCACCAGGTCTTCGGACCATTCCATGGTGTCGGCCACGGTATCGCGGTTCGAGTCGCCATTGAGGGGGTCCGAATCCCAGTGTTTTCCACCCAGGTCAAAGCCGACGATCTCGATGGTATCGGTGATGGCATCGCCGTCGGTATCGGGGCTGGTGACGGCGGTGCCCAGGCAGTTCTCCACCTGGTCCGTCAGGCCATCGTTATCCGTGTCGACGCCGGGATCGCCGTAACCGCATATCTGGAGCGAGAAGGTCCCCGAACCGACCTCCATCACGGCCAGGCCGTCTTTCCGTTTTCTGGGGTCTAGCTCGAGATCGAGGTCCTGTATAGCGGAGTGGGGCAAGCTATCGGCGATGCGCGGGGGCCGGGCGCCCTGGGCGGGTTGGTCGGCCTCGGGCGCAGTATCGTCGGGCGCGGGCGCCTCATCCGGCGTCTCCACCTGCAACCCCATGGCCTCCAGCAATTCGGGCGTCGCGGCCGCGCTTTTTTCCGCGGCATTCGCCTGTCGCTCCATAAAGACGAGCACCTGTCCCGCCGCCAAGAGCGAGGAGAACACCATGATGGGGATGATGAGGGTAACGATGAGCACATAGCAACGCCGCGGGCTGCGGCGATAATAGCGCGCTACGAGGATCATCAGGATGATTAGGATCAAGAGTGCGACGTTGCTTGGCGCGACGCGCAGGGGCAAGAGGGAGGAAAATAGGGCGCGCCAGCCCTCGACCGCGGTCATCGTATCGGCTGGGCTGCCGGCGATGCCCGGTGTGCTTGGCGCCTCGTAGGCCGAGAGGCCGGAGCCCATCGCGCCTTCGGGTAGAGCCCCCGGGTCCGTGACGCCGGTCCTTAGCTCCCCTTCCAGCCGCCATGTGCCGTCGGCCCCCTGTATGGCCTGAGGTAGCCGCTCGACCTGGCCATAGCCGGAGAGGTCTACGGTCATCTGCACTCGCACGCCATACTCGTCATTGACCTGCGGCATGCGGATATCGACCACCTGCCGCACCGGCAAGCCCTCCTGGTTGACCCATAGCTCGCCCTGGCCGCTGAGCTGCTGCAGCGGCGGGGAGGCTTTGAGGGTCAGACCTGCGGGGGCGCCAGGTTGGGCCTGCACCTCCGCCTGGGCCTGCTGCCGCACGTACTCGGCGAAACGCGGCCCGCTGATCTGGAAGCTGTAGCGCACCAGATCGGGGCGCCCCTCCGGCGGCTCTAGGAGCGTCACTTGCTCCGCCGCCGCCAGGTACCCCAGCACGTCGTTCGAGGGCGAAGCCAGGCTCAGGGCGTCATCCACCGGCTGCAATTCGCCATCCTGGACCATGTAGGCCTGGGTGCCGTCGCGCAGCATGGTCACCGATTTGCTCTGGCTCATGCCCGCCACGCGCATCTCGATGTACGCCCGGTCGGGCAGGACCACGGCGCCGTCGTTCTCCAGGGTCAGGTGCACGTCGCCCTTGCCGATCATCGAGGGGATCGGCCGCGGGACCATGGTCTGGTCCGCGGTGGAGAGGAACTTGTACGAGCCCGCCTCGCGGGCGCGCTCCCAGGCCTGGGCCAGGGCATCCTGAGGTTCTACCACCTGCGCGCCTTGCGCCATAGCAGAGGGATTGGCGATGATCCTCCCCGCCCCGGCAGCGATCAACAACAGGACGAAGACCAGCGAAAGAACGACCGAGTACTGATGCTTTTTCATCTCATCCCTCTCCTTGGCCATGCGAGCCTGGACGCTCAGTGAACCCATGCGAGAAAGCGAATCACCAATGAGGTTTTGCTTGTCCACGCGGCTATAGACTAACGAAGATGTCCCAAGAGGTGCACGATAGATATCGACAGAGATCCATAGACCCAAGGGAATTCATCGATCGTTCTCCCGGCCGGGCGGCTTATCTGCGTCGCCAGCGGCGGTTCGCAGATCTGGCTCGGCCCGCATGATCTCCCCCAGGAAGGCGACCAGCGCCTCCAGGTTGGCAAAGGCGCGCAGCTCACCACTGTGGGGGTCCTCCAGCGAGGCCCGCCA
>CAYQDH010000185.1:0-9356 GCA_964416075.1 uncultured Anaerolineales bacterium
TTTGCCCGTTGCCATGAGATATGCTAAACTTGGTACAGCTTGATCGGTGCATTTCTTGATGCGGCAGCCTGTCCTGTTTCCCTGAAGCGCGCCGGTTCATCGTCTGGTTCTCTTTCCATATGAGTACGATCAAGGCAGTCGACCAATATATGCGCGACACCCTGTCCCTTGCTGAGGAGGCGTTGGGCTTGGGCGAGCTGCCCATCGCCGCCATCGTGGTCCTCGGCGATCGTATCGTCGCCGAAGCGAGCACCACCGAGCGCCGCGAGGGGCGCACCCTGGGGCATGCGGAGTTGTTGGCGCTGGAGCAATTCGACCGGCAGCGCCCCACTTTTCCCGAGCGGCGCGCCGCGCAGCTCTTCACCAACCTGGAGCCCTGCCTGATGTGCCTGGGCGCGGCGATGTCCTGCTTTGTGGGCAAGGTGTACTACGCGCTGGAATCGCCCGGCGACGGAGGGGTGGCGCTGGTGCAAGGCTGGGTGCGCCGGGCGGAAGATATCCCCGGTTACCAGGCGCCGCGCATCGTAGGGGGCATCCTGCGCCAGGAGAGCGCCGCGCTCTTTAGGCGATATGTGGAGATGCACCCGCCGGGGCCGATGCGGGCCTGGGCCGAGACGTTGGCCAGGCTGGAGGACGCCTGATTTGAGAATAGGTTCGATGCGGCGGTCGAACGCTACATTTTCATCATGCGTTGCGCCCAATCGGGCATGGCAGACTGACCCAACCTCGAACCCGTAACGGCCCCAGCGCCATACGATGCGTTCTTTGCATCCTGGGGGCCAAACTCCCACAGCTCTGTTCACTGGAGGCGCCATGGTCAACCACCGTATCCTCGACCGTCCATCCTTCGGCATCATTGGCCGTAAGACCTGGATCTCTGGCCCGGACAACGAGCAATTCGGGCGCTTTTGGGTTCGCGCGCGGGCCGAGGGGCTATTCGACATCTTTGCGCGGCTGGGCTCCGGCGTTGGCCCACAGACAGGCGGCGTGGTGTTGGGCGTCTCGTGCGTGGAAAAGGACCCCGCGAACCGCGCTTTCGATTATATGATCGCCATCGAGGAACCGGCGGATGGCGCGCCATCCACCGAAGGACGAGCGGATGGCGCGCACGACCTGGAGCGCTACACCGTGCCCGCCGCGCGCTGGGCGGTGTTCGAGTGCCGCGGCCAGGTACCCGACTCGATCGTCCGCGCCGAGATCTATGCTTTCGGCGAGTGGCTGCCCGCCTCGGGTTACGTGCACGCCCTGGCGCCGGAGATGGAGGTGTACCTGCCAGGGAGCGACGATGGCGAGGATAGCGTGTGCGAGTTCTGGCTGCCCATCGCCAGCGATATCTCTTGACGCGACGGAATGCCGTGCGTATAATGCGCTCGATCGCGTGGCACGGTCGCCTGACAAGTTAACATACAGCCGTCTTCCGCCAGGGCACTGTCCGCCCCGGTTCCATAGAGTTCCGTCTTGCGGACAGGTCGCCTCGCACTGCATCATTAAGGGGGACTCGAATGGAAAAGATCAAGTGCGCGAGCATCTACACCGATGCGCAGGGCGAATCGCGCTTTGGCGAGACGGAGGTGGAGCTCTCGCCCACCGATTACATGCCTCCGGCAGCCCCGCTCAGTGTATCGTCAGCCATTCCCGCGTCGCAATTTGTCTTTGCCAGTGCGCCCGCCCAGTACTTTGGCGATTGGCACCCCTGCCCATGCAGGCAACTCTGCGTGGTATTGAGTGGCAAAATAGAGATCCAGGCCAGCAACGGTGAAGTGAGGCATTTCGCGCCCGGGGATTTCTTTATGCAGGAAGATGTGAGCGGCAAGGGGCATCGAGGCCGTACCGTGCACGGCGCTTGGCTGATCTATGTCCACCTGAAAGATTAGGACAAGAACCCGACAGAGGCGCGCGCGATGCCTATCCACGCCAGGCATCGCGCGCCGTACACGTTGCGGCGGTGGTAGCTCCGTTGCATGGACCACAATACACGGGCACCTTCGCCAGGACCCCACTCCCACCCCTGGCCAGCCTGCTGCCCCTGGTCGCCCTGGCCCTGGCCATCGGCTTCTTCGAAGCCCTTTTTTGGCGCGGCTGGGTGCTGCTGCGCCTGGAAGAAGCCTTTGGCATCATCCCCGCCATTCTGATCGGCTCCGCTATCTATGCGCTGTATCACATCGGCTACGGCATGCCCGCTAGCGAGATGCTCTTCCTCTTTTTCATCGGCATCATGTTCGCCGTGGTCTTTCGTCTCACCAAGAGCATCTTAATCCTGTGGCCCGTGCTCCAACCGATGGGCCAGTTGGTCACCTTGGTCAAGGATGGATTGTCGCTGCCCGTCCTGGCCACGCTCGGTTTTGTCGAAGTGCTGGGCCTGATGGCGCTGTTGGTTTGGCTGGCGGCGCGCTATCACCGCAAGCACGCGCAGAGCCAAGAGATGGTGAGTGAATGTACCCTACCCATAACACGGGCCGCAAGTTAGGAAAAACTTGCGCTACAGGACTGTCATCCAGTCCCCGATGGCGCACCCACGCCATGGGGTACTACCTATGACGTCTACCAGGGTCGGCAATTTGGGCAAATTGCCGTACGGGAACGTCATTCGATCCCTGTTGGCGCACCGCGCCACGGGCGAGATTCTTCGGGCTGAGTACAGCCCTCAGAATGACGGATGCCGGGTATCTTGGCGCTTCATCGTTTTCTTGGCGCCGCCTGTAATCCGGAGATATTTCTATTGCCATAAGCCGCACATTCTGATATAATCACTTGTAGTATACCTTCTCACGCTTGGCAGACTCCCTGTGGTTCTTTTATTGTTGAAGGGAGAGCAACATGACCAAGTTGTGTTTGCGGCTGTTGGGTCCCGTCCAGGTGGAGAGAGAGGGTCAATTGGTGTTTGTCCTTGCGCTGGGCAAGCCGCTGGTCCTGCTGGGTTACCTCGTCGCCCAACGTAAACCCCTTTGTCGGGAGCACCTTGCTGACCTGCTCTGGCAGGACCTGCCCACACCGCGCGGCCGCGCGAACCTCAGCTGGACGCTGCACAAATTGTCTACCGTGCTGCCCGGCTGCCTGGAAGGCACTCGTCACACGGTGCGATTCCGACGCTCGGGAGCGTGTAAGGCGGATCTCGACACGTTTGAGATGCTCCTGGCTCGGGGAGATCCCGATGCGCTGATCGAGGCGGCGGCGCTCTACCGGGGCGCCTTCCTGGAAGGGCTGTGCGTGAACGGCTGCGCCGACTATGAGCTGTGGCTGGTAGGCGAACGGGAGCGGCGGCAAGAGCAGGTAGAGCAGGCTTTGGTGCGGTTGGCCGCGTACTATTGCGGACAAGGGCTTGTCGACCAGGCACTGAGCGCGGCGCGGCGACTGCTCGCGCTGGCGCCGTGGCGAGAAGAGACGCACCGCCAGGTGATGCGCTTGCTGGCCGCCAGCGGGTAGCGTGGGCCGGCCCTGGCCCAGTATGAAGCCTGTTGTCGCGCGCTGCAAGTGGAGCTGGGTGTGGCGCCCGCGGCGGAGACTATCACTCTGTACGAGCAGATCCGCGAGAATAGGGTCACGCGATGTTAGAGAGACTACCGTACAGCATGTACCGTTCCGTCCCTACCCACCGTTCGTTCACCTGTTGCCACTTTTGCTGGTACTCAGTTCGGTCGGGAGCGTTATTGTAGGTGTCCCAGAACCTGGCATGGGCCTCAGCAGTGTCAAAGGCCGGCGTTGGCAGGGGACGAACACACCTTTAACTTGCTAGCTCTTGGACAATTCGTAGATCTGCCTGTAGCTCTTCGTGGGGTCCATCTGCAGCAGCTCGCTCATGCGTCCTTGCGCCGCCTTTTTCCCCACATTCGCCATCACCGCCTGCATGACCACCCCGAGATCGTCGGCGTCCACCACGTAGAGGGCCAGATACTTGGCCTGGCCCCCCGAGGGGTCGAGGTTTTCATATCGGATAGCCGTCACAACCTCCGGCGTCTCCAGCACGTCGGGCAGGTGCGTCTCGTTGTACCATCGGTTGAACTCGTCTTCGCGCGCCGGATCGGCGCAATTGCTCTCTACCGCTACGATCCACCTGGCCATCTTGGACTCCTTTCAGCAACCTACGGCGCGGATGCGCCGATGGTGGTTTTGCCCTAGATGCAGTAGCCTGGCACCGCCATCTATAGTCTATCCTCATACTCTTTGACAAGTCTTTGTTGGGCGAGATCTCCAATGACAAAGTGCCGCAGCTTACTGCTGCGCAGCGGTGCGGCGGACGATCCGCGCCCTGGCGCTTGTTTGCCGTGCCTGGGGCAAGTACAATGTCCCCTGTAGTAGCCTGCGCGCCGGAAGGTCGTTGCACCCTTGACGATTTGGAGCTGATTTGAACCAACTGAATTCTATCCCGCCCCACGAGACTCGTACTTCACTCATCGCCCGCCTAGACAAAGAGGTGCGCGAATTCTGGAGCGCGCTGCGCAATACGCCGCAGGCGTTCCGCCTGGTGTGGTCGGCCGGCCGTTCCGCCGCGTTGGTGGGAATCGGCCTGATGCTCATCGCGGCCATCCTGCCAGCAGCACAAGCCTGGGCAGGCAAGCTGATCATCGATGCTATCGTGAGCGCCAGCGGCCAGGGCATGGAGATAAGCGCCGGATTCCGCAGCGTCCTGCCTTATCTCGTGTTGGAGCTGGCCCTCGTGCTGGTCAGCTCGCTGACGGGCCAGGCGCGGGCATTCTCCGACCGCATCTTGCAACAGCAGCTGACCAACCACATCAACAGCCTGGTCATGCGCAAGGCGATCGGCCTGGACCTCCAGTTCTTCGAGAATCCGGTGTTCTACGATACCCTGCAGAATGCGCGGCGCCAGGCCGATTTCAGCGCGCTGAGCATCGTCAGGGCGATACTGCAGATGGCGCAACAGCTGATCACGCTGGTATCGCTGGTCGTCTTACTCTTGCGGTTCAGCCCCTGGCTCGCGGTGATCGTCTTTGTCTCCGCCATCCCCTCCTTTCTCTCGCAGTCGCAATACGCCGAGCACGCCTTTCGCGCCGTCAGCCGCCGCGCGCCCGAGGCCCGCTTACTGAACTACCTGGAGATGCTGCTCACGGGAAACGAGACCGTCAAGGAGATCAAGCTCTTTGGCCTAGGCGAGCCCCTGCTCAAGCGCTACCAGACGCTATTTGAGAAGTTCTACCTGGAGGATCGCGCCATCGCCGAGCGGCGCACCCTGGCCGGATTGGGCTGGGGCATGCTATCCACCCTGGCCTACTATGGCAGCTATGCCTGGATCGTCCTGCGCGCCATCGCCGGGCTCATCACCCTGGGCGACATGACCATGTTCCTGTCGATCTTTCGCCAATCGCAGGGCTCGATCCGCTCGTTGTTGGACAGCCTGAACCAACTCTATGAGAGCAACCTGTTCCTCGACAATCTGATGACCTATCTCGAACTCAAGCCGCTGCTGGTGGCGCCGGAGAATGGCCGGATCGCGCCGGCGCCCATTCGCCAGGGCATCGAGTTCCGGCATGTCTGCTTCCGCTATCCCGGGTCGGATGTGGATGTGCTGCGCGACATCGAACTGCACATCCAGCCCGGCGAGCGCCTGGCGCTGGTGGGCCTCAACGGAGCGGGCAAGACCACGCTGATCAAGCTGCTCACGCGGCTCTACGACCCAACGGAGGGGCAGATATTGCTCGATGGCGTGGACCTGCGCGAATACGACCTCACGAGCCTGCACCAGCGATTCGGCGTCATCTTTCAGGATTTTGCCCGTTACCAGTTCACCGTGCGCGAGAATATCGGGTTCGGCCAGGTGGATGCGCTCGACGATATGGCGCGCATCCAGGATGCCGCCGACCGCGGCGGCGCCAGCGCGCTCATCGAGGATCTGCCCCAAGGCTACGAGACCATGCTGGGGCGACGCTGGGGCAAGGGGCAAGAGCTATCGGGCGGGGAGTGGCAAAAGATCGCCCTGGCCCGTGCGTTCATGCGCAAGGCCGAGGTGCTGGTGCTGGATGAGCCGACGGCGTCGCTGGACGCCGAAGCCGAGTACGAAGTGTTCCAGCGCTTCGGCGAGCTGATGGAGGGGCGCATCGCCGTGCTGATCTCGCATCGTTTCTCCACCGTGCGCATGGCCGACCGGATCGCCTTGCTATCGGCGGGCAAGATACTGGAGCTGGGCAGCCATGCCGAGCTGATAGCGCTCGACGGCGCCTATGCGCGGCTGTTCAACCTGCAAGCGGAGGGATATCGATAGGCGCGTCGTCCTGTTGACCATCGCCCATGGCCGACGTAGAATTCGCATCAGCACTCGGCCATAACCTACCTATGACATAGGCCGCGATTTAGGAAATCGCGTTAAAGTACTGTCATTCGGGCCCAAATGGGCGGCAGGCCATGGGGTACTACTCACGAGATCAGAGAAGCAAGAATCAGCTTGGCAAGACGGCTGACGAGCGATAGAGCGAGAGAGGCGGGATATGCAAGAGCATTGGCATGTGATCGTGTGTGGGGGCGGGCTATCCGGCGTGTGCGCGGCCACGGCGGCAGCGCGCAACGGCGCGCGCACCCTGTTGGTGGAGCGCGACGCCTGCTTGGGGGGCACCATGACGGCCTGCCTGGTGGGCCCGATGATGACCTTTCACTCACCCCAGCGGCAGGTCATCGGCGGCATGGCCCAAGAGGTGGTGGACCGCCTGCAAGCGATGGGCGCCAGCCCCGGGCACGTCCTGGACACCTCAGACTATTGCTACACCATCACGCCCTTCGACGCCGAGACCCTGAAGCTGGTCTGCCAGCGCATGGTGCTGGAGGCGGGCGCTGTGACCCTCTATCACGCCCTGGTCACGGGGGTGGTGAAGAACGGCCCTGCGCTGACCGGCATCCAGGTGACGCACAAGGCGGGCACGGAGACCTTGACCGCGGACGTGGTGATCGACGCCACGGGCGACGCCGATGTGGCCTGGCTGGCCGGGGCACCTTTCGAGTATGGGCGCCCCAGCGATGGCCGGGTGCAGCCCGTCTCGCTGATGTTCAAGCTGAGCCACGTGGATAGCGCCGCCCTGCGCGAATACACCGCCGCGCACCCCGCCGAGGCGGACCTGACGGAGCAGCAGGCGCGGGCGTACATGGCCCAGCCGCTGAACAAGAACGCCGGCTTTCGGGAAAAGCTGCGGCGCTATATCGCTGCGGGCAAGATCCCCATCCAGCGAGAGGGGGTCCTCTTTTTCAACACCGTCTACGAGGACGAGGTCATCGTCAACACCAGCCGCATCGCGGGCGTGGACGTTTTGGACCCCTGGGCGCTGAGCGAGGCGGAGAACCTGGGGCGGGAGCAGGCCCATGCCCTGTACGAGTTTTTCAGGAACGAGATCCCCGGCTTTGCCCAGGCGCGCCTGGCGGCGGTGGGGCAGCGCATCGGGATACGCGAATCGCGGCGCATCGTGGGCGAGTACGTGCTGAGCGGCGAGGATATCCTGGCCCAGCGGCGCTTTCCCGACGCCGTGGCCCAGAGCTCGTATCCCGTGGACATCCACAGCCTGGTCCCCGGGGAAAAGAGCGACGCCCAGTGGCATTATCACGGGGAGACCTACGACATCCCCTATCGCTGCCTGGTGCCCAAGGAGGTGGACCAATTGCTCGTCGCCGGGCGCTCCATCTCCACCACGCGCGAGGCGCAGGGATCGGTGCGCGTCTCGCCGACGTGCATGGCCTTTGGGCAGGCCGCCGGAACCGCTGCCATGGTAGCTATCACCCAGGAATGTCCCCCGCGCCAGATCGACACCACCGAGCTGCGCAGGCTGCTCTTGGAGCAGGGGGCCATACTATCCTAAACCCATCGCACGATGAGATCAGCAAGCAACGCCCGGAGCGGCCTTGGGTGAAGGAAACGTAGCGCGTGGTGTGCCAGAGCGCCCCTCAGAGTCCGATGCGCGTTGGCGGCCAGAGCGCGCCTCTACGCCGTTTCCTTCACCCCTACGGCAATAAAACGCTGAAAAAAGTAAAAAAGTGCAGGGAGGAAGGATTGGGCATAGGGCCTGGCGGGGGCAGACAACATCCATAGGCCCCCGCATCGCCAGGCCCAGCGAAGCTGGGCACACACAACGCACTACCAATCCTTTATCCACCATGTCCTGTGGCGCGCAACAGGACACGGTGGGCCCTTAATCCTTGCAGAACTCATCATGCGATGGGTTCAGTCATCGGAGGCCAGCATGGCATACCTCTATCTCATCCACTGGAACGCCGCCGAAGCGGAGGAGCGCGCCGCGCGGCTGCGCGGGCTCGGTTACGAGGTGCGCTGCGACCTACCCCGCGGGCGCGCCTTTTTCCGCGATATGGCCCAGGACCCTGCGCAGGCGGTGGTCATCGACCTCTCGCGGCTGCCGAGCCAGGGCCGGGATTTCGGCGTCAACCTGCGCCTGCAAGCGGCCACGCGCCGCATCCCCCTGGTCTACGTCGGTGGCGGGCAGGCCCAGGTGGACGCCATCCGGCCATTGTTGCCCGATGCCACGTATACCACGTGGGAGGCTATCGCCGCCGATTTGGGCGCGGCCATCGCCCACCCTCTGGCTGACCCGCGCGTCCCCACCTCCGCTTTCGAGGCCTATGCCGGCGTGCCCTTGCCCAAAAAGCTGGGCATCAAGCCCGGCATGGCCGTGGGCCTGCTCGATGCCCCGCCGGATTTCGCCGGGACCCTGGGCGCGCTGCCCCCCGGTGTCACGCTCCACCCGGGCGAGGTGCAGGGGTGTACCCTGGTGATCTGGTTCGTCACGCGGCAGGAGGAACTGGAGCGAGAGATTCCGGGGATGGCCTCGCGGTTGGGGACGGCGGGGCTGTGGATCGCCACACCCAAGAAGGCTGCGCGCGCCGGTGGCGTCGCCGCCGACCTGACGCAGAACGACGTGCGACGCATCGGCCTGGCGACGGGCCTGGTGGATTACAAGGTCTGCTCCATCGACGCCACATGGTCGGGTCTGCTGTTCACCGTGCGCAAGTAGGGCGCACCAGAAGTAGGCTCAGAGAACCCCTCCACAGACGAACACCGATCAGAGCTTGATCATTATGGTTTCTTACCCATGTTCATCGGTGGAAAGGCCTCAATCATCCCTTGCCCAGATCCTTCTGCATGATCAGCACCCGCTCGGTGCGGTAATCGGTCCATTCTAGCGGCGACCAGCCCAGGCGGGCGTAAAAGTGTTGCTTATCCGGGGTGAATAGGTACAGCCGGGAGATGCCCAGCTCGAGCGCCTTGGCCTCGATGGCTTGCACCAAGGCAGAACCGATACCTTTCCCACGCTGGTCCGGGGCCACAAAGACGCCGGCCAGCCAGGGCGTCAGATCGGGCCTGGTGGACATGTCTTGCACAAAGATGCTGGCCATACCCAGGGGTTGCTCAC
>CAYQDH010000185.1:9366-9682 GCA_964416075.1 uncultured Anaerolineales bacterium
TCCAGGGCGATGAGGGTCAAGGGGATGCGGTCGCGGTTGAGGCGCGTGCGGAAGGCGGCCTCGATCTGTTCCACCGTGCGGGCCGGGGGGAGGTGGCCCCATTTGCCATGCGCCCACAGAGCCGCAGTGGGCAGGTGTTCGGGATGATCGGCGAGATAGGTGATGATCATCAGCGGTCTCCTGGGGGTTCTCCATCCAGGTAGGAGCCAATTCATGAATTGGCCCTACTCTTCTGTAAAATAGTCCGAATCCACACGCTTGAGCTCGTACGCAGCCACCGACGCCACCCCGATGTTATAGTCGATCATCAGCCGCG
>CAYQDH010000186.1:0-9681 GCA_964416075.1 uncultured Anaerolineales bacterium
AGGCCAGGCACAAGGACACCCGTTGTGCCCTTTGGCGACTTGTTGCGCCATCCCCCAAGCACTTTTCCGCGCTAGCACTTCACAGGGCCGTGCAAAAATGTTAAGCTATGACCTGTCTCGCGTCATCACGCTCGATGGAGCAGAGGTCCTCCGAGTTTTCACGAGAACTGGAGGGCTAGGCCTGGCTCCTTGTGGATAATTCGAAAAGACTGATCAATCATTAGCACCGAGGAGAAACGCCATGAAACTGACAGGTAGGGTTGCCGTCGTGACCGGCGCGGCAGCGGGCATCGGCAAGGCCATCGCTCTTGCTCTGGCCGATGAGGGCGCCGACGTCGCCATCGCCGATATCCAGGATGAAAAGGCCGGAGCTGTGGCCCAGGCCATCATGGACAAGGGGCGCCGCTCCATGGCCATCCACTGCGATGTGGGCGATTCCTCACAGGTCGATGCGATGATCCGCCAGGCCTACGATGGCTTGGGCGGGCTGCATATCCTGGTCAACAATGCCGCGATCATCGCCCCCGGGCAGTTCTGGGAGCTGAGCGACCAGGACTGGCACAAGATTATCCGCAATAACCTGACGAGTGTCTTTTTCTGCTCCCGAGCGGCGGCGAAGGTGATGATCCAGCAGAAGCAGGGCGGACGCATCATCAGCATGTCTTCTATCCACGCTTCAGTCTCTGAGCCGGCCGCAGGACCCTACACGGCGGCCAAGGGAGGTATTGAGGCTTTCTCGCGCACGATGGCCACCGAATTGGCCCCCTACAAGATCTTGGTCAATTGCGTGGCCCCCGGCGCCACTTATAGCGAGCTCACGACTCCCATGTACACCGAATCGGTCAAAAAGTCGCTCTTTGAGAGGGTGCCGCTGAGGGAGATTGCCCAGCCCGAGTGGATCGCTGCGGGCGTCGTCTTTCTGGCTTCCGACGATGCACGCTATATGACGGGCCAGGTTCTGACCATCGATGGCGGATATGTCATGGATGGCAGCCTGCCTGGCGCCAAGTACTGGACCGACTAGGGGGCTCGCCGCTTCCGTCGCCTGGTTACGTTGGCCTTGGCGGCAGCGGGAATAACCTGGGTCACTGTGGCTGAGGGGTCATAGTCGCCCCACTTGGACCCCGCCGCCAGGGCGAACGCGGCGTCGTTCAGTATTTCCGATTGCGCCACCGCCTTTTCGATCACGGCCTCGCGCTCGGCTTGTGTGTTCGCCCGTGGCGTGGCCACCGAAGGTGTTACCTCGATGATCCGCACCGCCGTTACGTCGTCAGCCCGATAGGGCACCAGCTCTCCCTCTGCGTGCCCCACAATAGCCTGCGCCAGTGGCGTCCTGAGTCCCAGAAAACCGTGCGTGAAATCGGCCTCCGAGTCTGGCACAACATCCAATTCCAGTACCTCGGGCTCGCCCTGCTCACCGATCAGCGCAACCCGTACGTGCATATGTGGGCCGATGCCGATCCTTCGCTCTTTCCGATCCCTGGGAGCCGGGATATCAGTCACTTCTCGATGCCTCTTTCTCCACCTGGGATCAAACGGCGAGCTTGAGCTTGAGCGCCCAATCCCCCTCGCCGGGGAAAGGCGGCAGGGCGATCTCGCACGTGTCACTGGCGATCAAGGTGCCGGCCTGCATCCACTCGCCAGTGCGCGGGTTGAACCACGTCGCCTCATAGGCTCCCCTGTACGCGCAGCCCCGTACCTGCGCTCGGGGGCAGTTGGCTTCGAAATAGATCATGAACAGGCCGCGATCCGGCGTGCGCGCGCAATAAGCCCAGCCGCGGTTGCCTGTGATCTCGGGGGTGCGGTTGGGTTCCAGCAGGTCGGCATTGGGCACCAGGTCTTGATAGCATCGCCCTTCGGATAGGGCAAACCGGGGTAGGTAGGACATCTCGGCGCCCGAGCGGAACTGCAGCGCTTCCCAGATGCGCTGCTCCGCCTCCGGCTCCACGGAACCACTCCACAGCCCTGCGCAACCATAGATGTGTCCGGCCAGGCCGCCCGACAAAAAGCTGCCGTACATGCCCGAGCGATTGTACAACTCGGCCTCTGCGCTGTCGGCCGGCGCCGACCTGCCGGGAGGAAACCCGGGGTAGTAGGGCTCACCATTCAGGGCCGGCCGGGGTGGTTTCGACTCTTGATAGATCTCCGTCAGCAACCAATGGCTGTTGTGGTGCCGCCGGTTCCCGATCTGGTGCAGGGTCAGCCACGGCGCCTCCCCCGCGTCGCCGAAATTGCTCAAGCTCGACCCACTCGCGTTGCAGGAGCATAATGTGCCAAAGGCAGGGATCCCCTTCCGCCAGACCATGTTCGCCGGTGTGTTATACTCTCGTGATGGGATGCTGAGGGACCCGCTGTCAAAATGAATGGGGCTCAGGATGCAGTGATTGGCCTGGTACCGCGTCCACACGTACTGGATATAGCGCGCATATGAGTCGGGCCAGTCGTAGAACTTGAACCAGGCCTGGCTCACGTCGCGCCGCGCCACCTCGATAAAGGGGATCATGCCCTGGCTATTGAGATAGTCGACTTTTCTGTCCATATACTGAAAGTACGCGGGATTCAGTCGATCCACATCCGGATACACATTCTCGTACCCCGGCACCCGGCCAGGAAGCAGGAACGGCCGGCCTCCCTCGTTGTGCATGTCCTTTGCGCTCTGTGTGCCCGCCTGTTGCCATGCCGAGCGTATACACGTCTGCTGCTCATCGGCCATGCGGATCGTGGGCGGCAGGCCGTCGTTGGCCCAGTTGGGCAGGGCAGCCAGCATGGCGATGCAGTTATAGCCCTGGGCCTTCCGGTAACGCACCATATCTTTGAAACCCATCTCGGGACCCACGGCGCGTTCTTGGTCGTCATCGTGCCACTTGAAGCGAAAAGTAGGTGTGGCCCACCACGTATCGCCCAACAGGAACAAGGGCGTGCCGTCCGCGTATTCCAGGGCTCGGCCATTCGGGGTAGGGCGCAGAAAGCCCCGCCGCGTGGCATTCGCGGCTTTGTCTTCCTCGTCCCAAGCCAAAGCCTCGAAAGCGCCGCACCGTCCGTTCAGTCCCTCATCCGGCTGATTGGACCCGCTACGCCATGACCAGTGGCCAGGAGCCGTAGCCAGAACGCGGACCCGAAACGATAGGTCGCCATCCCAAAAGCCGTACACGCGCTTGTAAAAGCCGGGTCCTTTCAGGTCGACCCACACCTCTACCTCGGTATAGGGGTTGGCATAGGAGCCTGCTGCGCTCAGGGTGATCTCTACCTTTTCCCAGACATGCACTGTGTTCGGGCCTGCCATCTCTAGTACTCTCCTCTTGTGTCCATTCCGGCACTGGTGTCCATCCGCCTTTGCCTCATGCAACGCCTGACTAAGCCCTACAGCGCGCCGGCAGCCGTCATCATCGCTTTCATGTATCCGATCGCGTGCGCCCGTGCGCGGTGCATATAGTCCGAATCGCCCAACAGCGCAGGATAGTGGTCCGGCATCATGGGGCCATCGAAACCTACTTCTTTCCAGGCTTTCATCGCTTCCCACATATCGAGGTCCCCTTCGTCGATAACTGCCTCACAGAAGCTCGGCACTACGCCCCTCACGTTACGATAGTGGACATAAAAGATCTTCCCCTGCCGCCCAAAGTGTCGGATGGCATCGAGAACCCCCGATCCGAGCATCTCGGCGAAGCATCCCTGGCAAAACAGCAGTCCATTGGATGGGCTGGGTGCCATGTCCAGAGCGCGCTGGAAAGCCGCCACGTCTCGGAAGATGTAGGCCATCCCCGCAATAGGGCTGATCGGCGGATCATCGGGGTGCAACGCCATCTTGACCCCTGCCCCCTCTGCGACGGGCATCACCCGCGAGACAAAAGCGCAAAAGTGCGCCCATCGTTCCTCGTCCGTCACCACCCTTCCGCTACTCGACGGCGCGTCGACCATCAACGCATGGTCGTAACCCGTGCACGTCGCTCCTCCGCGAGCGGGCGCGTGCCGCGTGGTGCGCCACACGCGGTCGGCATGAAAGCTATATCCCAAAATAGGCACCCCGGCGCGCCCCATGTTCTCCAGGGTCCGACAGTAGTTGTCCAGTTGCTCATCGCGCCCCGCCAGGCCCAAGCGAATCTTGTCATTCCATTCACTCGGCACATCGTGGATGGCCGCTACGTGTAGCCCGGCGGCCTCAACGCGCGTCCGCAACTGTAACAGTTCTTCGTAGCCGTAATATCCATCCCTCAGTTGGTACTCTGGTCGCGTGACAACATCCGTCACACCCAGCTGTCGCGCATATTGCAGTCTCTCTTCCGTGATGGGCATGATAATATCCGCGATGTGCATGGCGCAGGCCCCTTTCTTCCTCAATCGGCTATCTCGTGCCCACTATTTCAGGGCGCAGGTCTCATAGGCTCGGCGTAATGCCTCCATACGTTCGCCCTTGGGCGTGAACTCATGGCCCAGGTAGAGGGCGTAGCCGCTCTCCGCAATGGCCCGACAGATGCCCTTGTAGTTGAGTTCCTGTGCGTCATCCAGGTCGTGGCGCCCCGGGTTTCCCGCTGTGTGGAAATGCCCGACCCAACGGATATTCTTCTGGATCGACCGGATCAGGTCCCCCTCCATGATCTGCATGTGATAGATGTCGAACAGCAGCTTGAACCGGGGGCTATTAACCATCTCGCAGAGGGCTACACCCCAATCCGTGTGATCGCACTGGTAACCGGGATGGTTCACCTTGGAGTTGAGCAACTCCATGTTGAGGTTCACGCCCTTTTCCTCGGCATATGGTGTGATGCGGCGTAGGCCTTGGGCGCAGGTAATCATCCCTTCCAGGTCGCTCTGTCCTGCATTGCGGTTTCCGCTGAAGCAGATCAGTCCCTTTACGCCGTACTGCGCGGCTAGGTCGATGTTACGTCGTAGCTCTTCCTCGATCCGGTCATGGTTCTCGGCCTTGTTCAGGCCATCCGTGAGCGTGCCGTGTCCGCTCATGCTGGCGATGGTCAGCCCGCACCGCTTCGCCGCTTCGGCCATCTGGGGTAGCTCGTCCGACCTGAATATCTCGATCGCCGAAAAGCCGATGTTGGCCACAGTCTTGAGAAATTCGTCGAGCGACGATCGTTCCGGTTGGTAAAAGATGGGCATCACCACACACTGATTGATCCGCATGATCCTTCTCCCTAGTTCTGGTATTCACCTGCCGACAATCTGCCGCACGATGCGCAAAAGTTCTGCCGGATCGCCGCCCTTGTTCACATAGGCCGATACGCCCGCAGCACGCATTCGGGCCATTATCGCTTTTTCCGTATACATCGAAAGTCCAATCACGTGGGTGTCCGGGAGGTCGCGGCGGATACGCTCGGTGGCTTGCACGCCGTCCATGAGGGGCATGCTCATATCCATGAGCACGATATCTGGGCTGAGTTGGCGCGCCATTTCCAGGGCTTGTTGTCCGTTGTCCGCCTCCCCTACGACGGCGATATCCGCTTCGTTTCGCAATACCATCGCCAGCCCTTGGCGCACGATACGATGATCGTCTGCGATCAATATTCGGATCCTGGGTGTCGCGGGCGCATGTTCCGTGCTTGGTGGTGTCTCCTCTGCGGGAGCGGGCGCGCTGGCTGCTTCGGGTGCACTGGATCCCGACTTGAGCCGCAGCGCAATGCTGGTTCCCCGCCCCGGTGTGTGCACTTCATCCAGATGCCCTCCCAGGTACGCGGTGCGCTCCCGAATGCTGGATAGATCCAGGGCCCCCTCATTCCCCGCGGTTTTCCCTTCCGCGGTATTCCTTTTGTCCATGCTCACCTCAGGATACTGTACGGTGAGCCATACCTCTTCGCCCTGCTGCGCCAAGTCGAGCCTGGCCCGGGGCACGTTGGCTTGCTGGGCTACCTTGATTAACAACTCCTTGCCCGCTCGAAACAGGAACGTACGCAGAGCCTCGCTCGGCACATCGATATTCTCGCCGGTGGTGACCTGCACGTGCAAGCGGTGCTTCTCTTCCACCCATTGCCCGAGCCATTCCATGGCCAGGGATAGGTCGGCGTCGCGAAAGATGGGTGGATTCAGTTCAGCGATGAGATTGCGTGAAACCCGAATTCCTTCCGCCAACGTGTGGTCAGCCTGATCCAGAAATTCCCAAGCTCGTGAACCTGAGGCCTGGCGCCCCAGGCCCACCTGTATCTGGGCCGCGATGAGGGCTTGCAGCGGATGCTCGTGCATTTCCTTGGCGACCCACTGGCGCTCCTGTTCCTGGGCCTGGCTCATTTGCATGGTGAGCGAGCAAAGTTGCCCTGTAAGCTGTTCTATCCGCTGTTCAAGCTCTCTGTCAAGATCCCTGAGCCGTTGCTCTAGCCTCTTGTGCCCGCTCGTGTCCCTGGCGACAACGAATACCTGCGCCAGTTGGCCATCTTTGTCGTGGATCGGTAAGCAGTCAATGACAGCCGTTCGTCTGCCGAATAAAGCTGGCAGCGACAACTGTGCCCGCTGGTGATCCCCCGTTTCATACGTACGTTGCAGGATGGGGAGATAATAGTCCGTGACCTCGGCGGGGAAGACCTCTTCATCTCGGCGCCCCAGGATCTGGTCCTCGGTGCGCCCGCTGAGTCGCAACCCATACCTATTCAAGAACTGGATGCGCCGCTCAGCATCGTAGATAGCGGCGATTGCTAGCAAGTGATCCACCGCCTGGCGCAGGGCAGCCGCACTCAGATCGATTCCTCTCGGCCCTGCATGCTGTGCCCCACCCTGCATGACGCGCTGTTCGTCCATCACCGTTCCCCTTTACGACCGATATCGCACCCGCTGGGCTATGGAGGTGTTGATGAGGATGCCGGCTATTCACGGCGACCGGCGAGACCCCGAGGGTATTCTCAAGTGCTACATTGGGCGCACTATAGGCGATGCTTCGCGCTTTAGCAAGTATCACAGTACAGCCTCTTGGGGTTGTCATAAAAGATGGCGCGAGCCACATCCAGAGCCCCCTCCTCAGTGCATACGCCCTCCTCGATCGCCCGTGCCAGGACGATGGCCACATTCTGGCGCGCTATCTTCAAATGGCCGTAGACTATCTCTGGATAATAGACATCGTCGCCAAAACCAATGATCTTGTTGTAGGGCACCATCTGCAGCCATTCGCTCAATGCGCTACGCACTCCCACGGGTGATACGATATGGATCCAGGACAAGTTCAGGTACACATTGGGGAACGTCTTGGCCAGCACGCCCCCCTCGCGCAGGTATGGATAACCCGAATGCGACAGGTCGAATCGAGCCTCGGGAAATGCGCGCAAGAGCGCGACCATCGGCGCTGGCGTGGAACCCTCCAGCCCGCCCCAGTTGCCGGCGCGGAGCCCCAGGTGGAACTGGATCGTTAGGTCGGCCTCCGATGCGGCGCGGCAACACTCGAATACCAGGTAATCCTCTAGTAACCGTCCTTCGGGTGTGTGCAGCCCTGGATGCTCGCCAGCGAGTAACTTCCCGAACACTTGCTGAGCATCATGGAGGTCTCGCTCGGCGAAATCCATGCGCCTATGGTACGATTGCGAAAGCTTGATCCCTGCCACTCCCAGGTCTTTCCACCTGTCACAGGTGCTCTGGATGACGCGTACATGCTCCGCAAGAGACCCGATGCTTGCACCATGGTCGCGCTCGATGCCTCGCAGCTTGTCCAACGAATCCACCATGCTCAGTCGATTCAGTCGAGGCATGGGTATAAAGAGCTCCCGATCCACGTCGACCAGGTCGTCCATCTGCATGACGGTAGTCTCGATCCGGCATCGATCATGCAGGATCGTCCTGTAAAAGCCGGGCGTGGCCTGGGCTCGAATAGCCTCCGACAAGGGACCGACGGTTTCGGCTGTGAACTCGGAGACGCCAAATAGGTCGCGGAAGGCCTCTAGAATCGATTGCGAGTATCCCGTGAAACGCACAGCGCGCCAGTATGGCTCCCAGATTCTCCATCGCTCGGCGAGCGGCAGTCCTGGCTCGAGGGCGCGCCGCGCCTCGGCTTCGGACATCCCCGCCGAGCGCAGATCCGCCAGGGGGTACGGATGGCCAAAGAAGACAAGCGCGTCCACCTCCCGTCTAAGGCGCTCCGCTTCAGAGAGTAGGTGAGAATGCGAGTTGATGCAGGGCATTCGCACCAATTCGGCGTAGAATTCCCGTGCCAAAGGGCTCATTTCGGTCATCTGACAAACCCCTCCCGAGTGTTATGGAGATTCTCAGGTGTAGCCACAGCTGCCCACTTGCTCGCAAGAGCGCCCTCGCCTTGGGGAGCCTACATCAAGGTGCCCTGGGTCGCGCCCAGGCTGTCCTTCATGATGGCGATCATCTCATCCACCTGTGCGCGCGTGATGATCAGCGGAGGCGTCACCAGCATCATATCGCCCGCTACCCCCTCCACACATCCTGTGCAGGGGAATAGGAGCAGACCCCTGCGCATCGCCTCCCTCTCCAGGACTGCGCTGGCCTTGAGCTTGGGGTTGAAAGGCGCCTTGGTGCTCTTGTCTGCGACCAGTTCCAGGCCGCACATGAGCCCGGTGCCACGCACATCCCCCACCATATCGAAAGCCAGCAACTCTTGCATGCGCTGCAGCAGGTACGCGCCCACCTCCCGCGAGTTCGCCAGAAGGTCGTGCTGCTCCACGTATTCCAGGTTCGCCACCGCCGCTGCGGCGGAGACGGGATTCTGGTTCATCGTGTGGCCTGCCAGGAAGGGGTTTCCCGATTCCTCGACCGTCCTCCAGACTTCCTCCTTGGCCAAGGTCGCGGCAAGCGTAGCATAGCCCGAAGCGATCCCTTTGGCCGTGGCGATGATGTCGGGGTTCACGCCGTACTTTTCCATGCCGAACCAGTACCCAATACGTCCCCACGCGGTCATCACCTCGTCGGCGATAAAGAGGATGTTGTGGCGGTCGCATATCTCGCGGATGCGCTGAAAATACCCTTCCGGCGCGGGCACCGCGCCCAGGGCGGCCCCCACCACCGGCTCCGCGATGAACGCGGCGATGTTCTCCTCACCCGTCTGGTGAATGATCGTCTCTAGGTCTCGTGCGCATTTGAGGTCACACTCCGGATAGGTCTTTTCAAAAGGACACCGATAGCAGTACGCGGGCGCGATGTGCGGTGTGTTAACGTACATGGGCATAAACACGCGCCGTCTCATGGTGTGTCCCGAAAAGCCTGCCACCGCCAGGCCGTTACCGTGAAAACCTTGCCAGCGACTGATCATGAGATACTTGGATCCCTGGTTCCTGGCTACCCAGTACTGCCTCGCCAGGCGAGCGCTATCCTCCACGGCGTCCGTCCCCGTATTCGATAGCCACAAGCGGCAGTTGTTGCGCATCGTGCCCGGGGCGCGCTCCACCACCATAGGCCCCAGGCGCAACACGGCCTCCGTGGTAAAGGCATGGGTCGCCGCATAGGCTACACGGCGCGCCTGGTCGTACATCGCCCGGGCCACGCTCTCCACGCCATGTCCTATGTTGCAGACGACCGACGATCCCGCCGCTCCATCGATGTACCGTTTGCCCGATTCGTCGTACAGATAGATCCCCTCGCCGCGCACACATACTGGCGCCTGCGTGTGCCATGTCCGATGTACAACTGCTGTTCGTGCGTCAACCTCTGCCACCTTTGCCTCCTCATGGTTGCCTTGCTCTTTGGTCTGTTTGCTGGGATAATGTCCCAGTAGCTATCCCGGAGATTACAAGG
>CAYQDH010000187.1:0-9674 GCA_964416075.1 uncultured Anaerolineales bacterium
CTGGACCCGGCGTGGATCCACGACTATTGCCGGGTCTATACCGACATGATCAAGAGGGGCCTGGCCTACACCTTTGAGCGATCGGGCCTGCCGGACGGCATCTGGCTCACCGAGGACCTGGGCTACAAGAACGCCCTCATTGCCTCGCCGCGAGTGCTGGGCGAGCTGATCTTTCCCTACTTCAAGGAGCTTGTTGACTTGTGCCACGGCTACGATATCACGTGCGTGCTGCACAGCTGCGGCAGCGTGGCCGAGGCCCTGCCGTTGATCGTCGAGGCCGGTTTCGACGCGTTGAACCCCATCGAGCGCAAGGCGATGGGCAACGATCCTTTTGTGTTTGCGGAAAAGTATGGCGACCGGCTGGCCTTCGTCGGTGGGCTGGACGCGCGGGTTTTCGAGACCAACGACAAGGAGATCATCCGCCGCGAGGTGACGGATTATATGGAGGGGATGAAGGCGCGCGGGGCACGCTTTGCCTTTGCCTCGGACCACTCCATCTCGCCAAGAACACGCTACGAGAGCTACCTCTACGCGCTGGAGGTCTACCGCGAGCACATGATGTACTGACGAGGTATGCCGCTTGGCAGGAAATGGAAAGACGACTCTAGGATGCCGTCAACGGATAACGTGCAAAGACTCGCCCATCAAGTACTTGATAATGTACGACGGTACCGAAATGGAGCTGGAGGCGGGATCATTCCGGGAGGGTATCCGCGCGATCACGGATTGGCTCCTGGAATAGCGCTTGAAAGTAGTTAGCAGCTCGAAAAGATGACGCCATATTTCAACTCAATTCAGGAGGCTGGGCAAATGGCAGAAGAGGCGTTGGACAAGCAAAGACCCATCAACTCCCCGCTCAAATCCAGGCGTTTCCTCTGGCGGGAGCCAGAGTACCCAGTTCGTTGGGCCTTCTTGAGAGAGCTTCGAGAACATAACAAGACCAAGAAGGTCTACGACGTGAATCCCTATGCCGAGGTCTACCAGTTCCGCGATAACCTGTATGGCATCTTGACTGAAAGTCTCGACGGCATGGGGGATCCCTGGATGTACCTGATCGTCGGTCCGGAGAAGGCGATGCTGATCGATACCGGTTTCGGCGTGGGTGATCTGAAGGGGCTGGTGCGCGAAATGACCGGCGACATGCCGCTGATCGTTGTCAACACCCATGCTCATTTCGACCATGCGTACGGCAACTGCCAGTTCGACCGGGTCTACTGCCACGATTACGAAGTGCGGCGATTGGAGGCCAAGCGGAATCCCCATATCTGGGACTATTTGTTCGATGAAAACGGGCGTTGCATCTGGACCGAATTCGACCGCCGGGATATCGTCCCCTTTCACGAATACGAGATCATCGGTTGCCCCAATGGCCATATCTTCAACCTGGGCCAGGATTACGAGATCGAGCTCATCTTCCTGCCCGGCCACGCGCCCGGCCATGCCGCCTATCTGGACAAGCACAACCGCATCCTCTTCGCGGGGGATGACGCCTGCTATGGATCGATCTTTATCCCCGGCCCCGAGCCCGGCGACCCTTACGGTCGCTATGCGACGGTCAGCGCGTTCCGCGACGAGCTGGCGACGCTCGTCGCGCGCCGGAATGAGTTCGACGGTCTTTACCCGGGACATGGCGTGGTGGACATGGGCACAATCATGCTGGTGAACATCCTCGAGGCCTGCGACAAGGTCATTGCCGATCCGGAGAACTGCGACGAAAAGAGGCAGGTGACGTTCGGCGACCACACCTTCACCCGCTATAACAAGATGGTCTACCAATCAGGGTATCTGAGCTACAGCCCGAAGGGTGTCTGAACCAATCCGCCGGGGACGATCTCTGGCGGAGGGCGCCGCTCTCGCGACCATAAACTGTGAAAGGGTTTGAGGAATGGAGAAACGAAAGAAGGTGCTAATCACCGGCGCCGCCGGGAAGCTGGGAACGGCCCTCAGACAGCATCTGCGCGACCGCTACGACCTGCGGCTGCTGTTCCACACGGTGGTTCCCCAGGATGTGGATCCGGCGGATGAAGTCGTCATCGGCGATGTGGCGGACTATGGCGCCATGATCGAGGCAGCCGCCGGCGTCGATGTGATAATCCACCTGGCCCTGGCTCACATGCGGCAGCGCAGCACCCAGGCGGAGCGGGCCCAGCTAACCATGGACGTCGACATGAAGGGTACCTACCATCTGTTCGAGGCGGCGCGTATCAATCACGTGCCCACCTTCATCTATGCCAGCACCAATCATGTGACGGGCATCAACGAGAAACAGGGAATCCGCTCGCATCCCGACATACCCGTGCGGCCCGACAGCATCTACGGCGCCGGCAAGGCGTTTGGAGAGGCTCTCGGCCGCCTCTATGCCGATGTACACGGGATGCGCGTGTTCTGCCTGCGCGTCGCCAACTTTCCCGGCAGCGAGGGCCCCGGGCGAAACTATGCCCCCGGGCAGTCCCGCTGGCTCAGCCCCCGCGACCTCGCGCAGTTGGTATGGCGATGCATCGAGGCCGAGAGCCTGAATTGGGGTATCTTCTATGGTGTGTCCGGCGGGGCCGAGAACAAGTGGGACATCACGAACGCGCGCGATCTCCTGGGGTATGAGCCACTCGACGACGGCTCGGCAGCGATCTATAGGGCCGGGTCATCGCACGACTGAACGCACGCGGCCCCAAGCCATCGCGAAATAGCGCATAGACCTACCCGTTGATGGCTCATGGAGTGTCCGTAGAAGCAGCCGTTCACGGAAGTGGCAAGCGCAATAGCTCGCCGGGATTCGCTAACAGGAACCGCGCCGACAGGCCCTGCACATAGGGCAGGGCCTGATGGGGATCGCAGCTCCCGTAGGTGCCCGGGGGCAGATCGAAGGTGCCATAGTGATAGGCCACCAGCACCCTGGCCCCAGAGCTCTGCGCCAGCTGGGCCGATCCTGCCGGACCCAGGTGCGACTCCACCGCGGCCACATCGAAGAAAAGCACGTCCACCCCCCGGATCGCCAGTAACTCATCGAGCAACCGGGTATCTCCGGGATGCCAGATGGTGCCATCCGCAGTTTTGATGAGGTACCCGCAGCAGTCCCCGCGCTGCCAGGGCGCCGGCTTGCGAGGCCAATCGTGGAGCGCCGGAGTAATCACGATCTCGATCTCGCCGATGGCGAACGCCGCACCATCGCGGGCCGTGACCCGTCGCTCCGTGGCCACCTCTTCCTCGGCGAGGAGCTGCAGCACCGGGGGCGGAGCCAGGAACATGGGCTTGAGCCGAGCATTCAAGTTACGGGCCGTCGCTGCCCCATAGTGGTCGCCATCGGCATGGGTATACAGCACCGCATCGGCGCGCACGACTTGCCCGACCTCCAGGGGCAGGTGGATGAGCAAGCGGTCCCCCGAATCGACGATCTCGGCCCCATTTTGCCTGCTGACCCAGAGCAAGGGATCGATCAGCAGGATGGTGCCGCGAGAGTTGATGAGCACGCCGGCCATACCGAGCCAGGTGACGATGGTGTCGTTCCGTGGGCCGAAAAAGGAAGGATCGATCTGGACAGGGTGCAGCATCTAGTCCTTGCCTCCTCATTCGCTATCTTCCAACTTGGTCTCCGGGCCATCCTGCCCGAAAACGACGCTCTTGTCAACTAGGCTTGGCGCGTGCTGTCAGGTTGGGTTGTGCTCAGCTACGTGGGGTCCCGATGCTTGGATCACGCAGAAGCTTGTTCGCTCGTCACATAGGGTGGAACGGATCCGGCGTCCTGGGTTATAATGTTGCCCACGCCCTTTCTGGACGCCGCCTTTTGTCGGTCGCAGAAGACTATTCTGAAGGGAGACATCATGTCGGCTGCTGAACAGGTACAACCCGAAAGTGTGGGACTGTCATCGCATCGCCTCGATACAGCTCTTGCGCTGCTCAGAGGGTCCGTCGATAGTGGGGCGGTGCCTGCCGCCTCGACCGCCGTTGCGCGTAGGGGCCACTTGGTGTGCGTAGAGGCGTACGGTCGCGGCACTCTGGGCGATCGCCGGGCGGCTTTGGACACCAATTCCATATTCTTGCTCGCCTCTCTCACCAAGCCCGTCGTCTGCAGTGGGGTGATGATTCTGGTTCAGGAGGGCCGGCTTGGCCTCGACCAGCCGGTGGCTGACCTGGTGCCCGAGTTCGGCAAGCATGCTAAAGATAAGGTGCGGGTGCGGCATCTCCTCACCCACACATCGGGATTGCCCGATCAGTTGGCGAACAATGTAGAGCTTCGCGTTCGCCACGCTCCCCTTTCCGACTTTGTCGCTTCGGTATGCGACCTGGAGCTGCTCTTTGAGCCAGGGACGCGGGTAAGCTATCAGAGTATGGGCATCCTCATGCTGCAGGAGATCGTCGAGCGCGTCACCGGCGCGAGACTGCGCAACTGGCTTGACGATCAGCTCTTCGCGCCCCTCGGTATGGATGATACCATTCTGGGAGTACCCCAGCGAGACATAGATCGGACTGTAGCTGCCTCGGCTTCCGGCGACCCGAACTATGGCCGCGAGGAGACCGATTGGGGCTGGAACTCTTCCTACTGGCGAGACCTGGGTGCGCCCTGGGGCGGGCTACATTCGACGGCCAAGGACCTGGCAACATTCCTTGCGCATATGCTGGGGCGCCATGCGGGACCGTTGAGCCAAGCGGCGCGGCGTGCGATGGTCCGTGACCAGACCGCGGCCATGGCGAACACCCCAACGGAACAAAAGCTGGCTAGCCGCTGGGGGTTGGGTTGGAGCCTCGGCTCCCCGAGTTTTGGCAGCCTGGTATCGCCAAACACCTTTGGGCACACGGGAGCGACCGGCACTCTCTTCTGGGCTGATCCGGAGACGGAAATGGCCTGTGTGCTGCTGACTAACCGGCCCGACCCTGGGCCGGCTCTCTTTGCGCGGTATTCTAATGCGGTGGCGAGCGCCGTCGAGGGCTAGGTTGGTAAGATATGTCGCCTTGTGAATCCCCTGGTCACAAACAACAAAACGACCAGAGGGCTTTTGTCCTCTGGTCATCTCAGGCGAACACACTGCCTGGCCCATTCTATCCTGCTCGCAAGGTGGGATCTGCGTGCACATTCCCGGAAAGCATGCGGGTTCTCACCCCAAGTCTGGTTAGGTCTACGTCCTGCCGCAGCACCTCACTGGGGTCGCATGTTGTGTTTGACTGGCCACGCGTACATGGGTACCATCCGAGCGATGATCCAAGCACTGCTGGGTCGGACATATGCCGCAAGTGCTCGTGCTGCCTTTTCCGTACATGATGCTGTCAGCGGATTATAGGCAGACCATTTTCCCTGTAATACGCCCTGGGGCACGTTATGCGGAAATGAGCCGCGGCATCTTATGCGGATTGGATTCCGCATCATCACTATGAGGCCGCCCCTTCCCCACACCGCCGGAGGGACTATGAGGTTCATCAGAAGACACCCACTAGTGGTCGGTATCTTGCTCATGTTCGCATTCACATGGCCCGCCTACTCCGCAATGGGGCTGTTCGCCGGATGGGGGCTAGCCATCCCAGCCCTCGTCTTCACTGCGATCGCCTACGGCCGGGTTGGCCTTAGGTCCCTACTTCGGCGCTATCTCATCTGGCGGGTTTCGCCCGCGTGGTACGGCGTCGCGATTGTCGGCCCCATCATCGTCTATCTCGTCGCCCTTTTTCTCTTCTCCGTCACCACCGGCCTAAGGCCCGATCCTCGCCAGGCCGAGTTTCACGCAATCTTTGGTCCCGCGGCAGATCCCCTTCTCCTTGCCATTCCCTTTCTACTTCTCGATGCCATCACAAGCGGAGAGGAGCTTGCCTGGCGGGGTTTCGTGCTGCCCTCACTCCAAGCTCGCAACAACGCCCTTGTGTCAAGCCTTCTCCTTGGCCTTATCTGGGGCCTCTGGCACCTTCCGAAGTTCTGGGCGACGGCCGACCTCAACGCGATCACATTCTCGCTGCTCCACAACATGGTCATCGCCATCGTTTACACGTGGGTCTTCAACAGCACCGGAGGCAGCCTCCTCCTTGTGACGCTACTCCATGCTGCCTTCAATACGGCCTACGCCCTGCTCCCAGTCAATCCCGCTGGAGCCGGCTCGCAATGGATCCTGGCCTTTGTACTCCTCACGGAGATCGTCGCGGCGCTAGCCATCGTCGCAACGCATGGCTCCACGAACCTTTCTCGGCGCCCGCGCGTGCAGACTGGCTCACCGGTTACATAGCCAGCGGGCGGCCTAATAACTCGATGGAGCCGACCCGGCCAGCTGCGGCGAATCGGGTTCGTGATATGCTCTAAGAGCTGGCCGGGCGGCTCATCTCGAGGTCGTTAGTCGCACAGTGCCTACGGTGTGTGCCGCTCCCATAGACCGCCAGTGACCGGCCAGTGAGAGTAGATCAACGACATCGCGGAGGGCCACGTAAAGATGACAAGCGACAGCGGGTCTTCTCGTAGTGCCAAGAATGGCTCCACCGCATTCTTTGTCGCCATCCTTGGCACAGTGATAGGCGTGAGCGGCGCCATCCATGGGGTCCATTCGATGCTAAAGGGCGACACGCCCACCGGTGGAATGTTGCTCCCATCTATCGGGGCATTCACAGTAATCCAGAACTACCTGGTAACTGGCATCTTCGCGCTAGGTCTTGGCATGGTGGTCGTCGTATGGTCGATCGGATTCATCGACAGAAACTATGGACCCGTGGTCTTTGTGGCCCTCTCCGTCGCCCTATTTCTTGTGGGCGGAGGAATCGCGGAGGTAGCTTTCATCCTCCTGGCAGCTCTGCTCTCCACACGAATTCATCACCCTTTGGGTAGGTGGCAGCGTGCAGCCAGAAGCCGTTTCGGCCTAGCCCTGTCCAGACTGTGGCCATACGCTATTGCCCTGGCCTTCTCAGTCTTCCTCATTGGGTACTCCATTTGGCTGTTAGTTCTGCCCCCGGGCGAGGTTCGCCAGATCGGGACCCTTCACTATGTTACTTGGGCGTCCTTGGGCATTGGATTGATATTGCTTCTACTAGTGGTTCCCTGCGGCTTTATCAGAGACATCCGGCAACGCGCCACGCGGGATGCTCCCAATTGAGCATGTAGAGAACCACCTACTACAGGTTGCTCGCGAGCACTCCAGAACTGACCCCAGCGCCCAGGTGATCGACGCGCTGCGCCAGGCTTGGTTTGGCCCGCTATCGGGCGTACAATGGGCCACATCGAATTCTGAGCCACACTTCCCAGGGTCGCCTCATCTTGAGAAGGAGATACGCTCATGCTCTGGTTCACGGCGGATACGCATTTCGGACACGCGAACATCATCCGCTACTGCCAACGGCCCTTTGCATCGAGCCAGGAGATGGACGCCCGGTTGGTGGAAAGCTGGAATGCGGGGGTAGCGCCGGATGACACGGTATACCATCTGGGGGATTTCACGCTCAAGGGGTGGGATGAGTTTGCCGCGTACGTGCAAAGGCTCAACGGAAAACTCTGCATTCTACCAGGCAGCCACGATCACCAGTGGTTGGCCAGGTTCGTCCCTGGGGCGGTCAGTAGCCTCACGGGGCAACCCGTGGAGGTCTTGCCGCCTCTGGTCTCACTGGAACTGCCGGAGCTGCGAGTAGGTCGCTACGCGCAGGTCCTGGTGCTCTGTCACTATGCCCTACGGGTGTGGGATCGCTCGCACTATGGCGCCTGGCACCTCTATGGACACAGCCATGGCACACTGCCCGCATGGGGCCTATCGTTCGATGTGGGCGTGGACAGCCATGGTTTCCGGCCTATCAGCCTGGACGAGGTGGCGGCCCGGCTCAACGCGGCCCAGGCTGACATGCCGCCGCGTGAGGGGGAGATGGTCACCAGGGACGGAGAAGGCGAGCCCTCCTGCGCGGGTTTGTGAGAAGGATCGGCGCAGCGTGCGCGTCCTGGAGACATCCTGCACATCGCGGCCCGATAGCACATGGTTTGCGAGCTCGCGGAAAAGTGGCGAAACAAGGGACTGTGAAGAGTCTCTTGGACAGCATGTTTGCGAATCTCGGTCACAAACAGAAAACGACCAGAGGGCTTTTGTCCTCTGGTCATCTGTTTTCTGCTGTGGCGGCGACTAGATTTGAACTAGTGACCAAGGGCTTATGAGTCCCCTGCTCTACCACTGAGCCACGCCGCCAACGCCTCTATTCTAACGAAAAACAGCCCGATGTCAACTCCGACGGCGGCCAGATTTGCGCGTCACAAGCGCCCGGCCTATACTCCCCTCGACTGACCAGTCGGTCGAGAACGCTCGGACAAGGAGCCGCCCATGGCCAACTCGATCTCCCCGCCGGAGCGTAGGTTGCAGATCTTCTCTGCTGCCCTGGACCTCCTGAGCCGAGAGGGCTACCACGAAACCTCCATCGATGCCATCGCCCAGCGGGCCGGCCTGGCCAAGGGCACGCTGTACTGGTATTTCAAAAGCAAGCGCGAGCTCTTGATCGCCCTCTTTCGCCACATCATGCAGGAACTCGTGATCGACTGGCGCGCCAGTATCGAGGCGCACACCCTCTCCCCCACCGAGCAGCTGCAAGCCAGCCTCTCCTTCTTCCGCAGCCACGCCACCGACGTGGCCATGGTCTTTGGCATCATGATCCAGGCGCGGGCCACAAATCCCCAGGATGAAGAGCTGGCGCGCGTCACCCTGGAAACCACCCAGATGGCCTCGCAACTGCTGGAGGAGAATATCGCCCTTGGCGTGGCCAGCGGCGAGTTTCACCCCGTCTCACCTTCTCATGTGGGTTTCGTGCTCATCTCGTTGCTGGCGGGCCTTGTGTTGCGCATGCGCAGTGGATCTTGGCAGGAGCAGTGGCCCGCCCTCATGGATGCCATCGAGTCCCTGGTCTCCCATGGGCTGTTGTCTAGCCCAGGGCTGTTAGCTAGCCCAGGACTGCAAAGCGGCCCCACGCAAGGAGAATCCTGAGATGGCGCGGGCGGCCGAACATGCTGTCGCTGGGGATGGCCGTTCCCTGGCCATCGAGGCGCTTGGACTGACGCGCTGCTTTGGAGCTGCTGTGGCGGTCGACCATATGGACCTGCAGGTGCCGCACGGCGAGATCCTGGGCCTGGTGGGGCCCGATGGCGCGGGAAAAACCACCACCCTGCGCCTCTTTGCCGCACTGATGAACCCCACGGCGGGCCGGGCGCGCGTCCTGGGATACGATACCGTGCGCGCAGCCAGCCAGATCAAGCGGCGCATCGGCTATGTAGCGCAGCGCTTTAGCCTCTATGGCGACCTCACCGTGCTGGAGAACATCCTCTTTTTCGCCGATCTTTTCGCCGTGCCCCGCTCCGAACGGGGCACGCGCGCCGAGCGCCTGCTGAGCTTTGCCCGACTGGGCGAATTTCGCCAGCGCCGCGCGGCGCAGCTCTCTGGCGGTATGCAACGCAAGCTGGCCCTGGCTTGTGTGCTCATCCACACCCCCGACCTGGTCCTGCTCGATGAGCCCACCACGGGCGTGGACCCCGTCTCGCGCCGCGAGTTCTGGGAGATCCTCTCCGAGCTGCACCTGCAAGGGGTGACCCTGGCCCTGAGCACCCCCTATATGGATGAGGCCGAGCTCTGCACGCGCGTGGGGCTCATGGCAAACGGTGGCCTGATCGCCTGCGACACGCCGGCGCAGATCAAGCGCATGGTGCGCGAGGAGGTGGTGGCCCTATGGCCCACCGACGTGCGCCAGGCGCGAGC
>CAYQDH010000188.1:0-7534 GCA_964416075.1 uncultured Anaerolineales bacterium
ACGCGGTGAAGGAGCGCACTCGTGTGCTCACGCAGGAAACTGTCTCACTCTATTGGGCCTATCGTGACCGTCGGACGCCCTGGTATGCCAAGGCGTGGGTTCTGCTGGTCCTGGCCTATGCTCTCAGCCCCATCGACCTGATCCCGGATTTTGTGCCCGTCCTGGGCTATTTGGATGATCTGCTGCTGATACCGCTTGGCATCTGGCTGGCGCTTAAGATGATTCCGGCGCCAGTGATGCTAGAAGCCCGCATACGCGCACAGCAGGCCCAGGATGGGCCTGCTGTGCCGCGTTGGTTGGACGTGGGGCTCGTTCTGGCGACATGGGCGGTTATCGTGGGGGTACTGGTGCTTGTGCGCCACCGAACCGCTGGTTAGTCCGTCGCAGCCTGTGCGACCACCTCGTTCTTGAGCGTCCCGATGCCATCGATCTCGATCTCCACGACATCGCCGGGGCGCAGGAAAACGGTAGGCGTGCGCGCAAAACCCACGCCTGAAGGGGTGCCGGTCATGATCACTGTCCCAGGCAGCAGGGTGAAGGCCTGAGAGAGGTGCGAGATCAGCTGGCGGCAGGAGAAGATCATGTCGTTGGTGTTCGACTCTTGCATCACCTTGCCATTAAGCCGAGTGCGAATGGGCGCATTGTCCGGGTCCAGCTCAGTCTCGATCCAAGGCCCCAAGGGGGCAAAGGTGTCGAACGATTTAGCCCGCGCCCACTGCCTGTCCAACCGATTTTGGCAATCTCTGGCGCTCACGTCATTACCGCAGGTGTAGCCCAGGACATAGTCCAGAGCCTCTGTTTCACTCACCCTGTGAGCTTTTTTGCCGATAACGATAGCCAGCTCACACTCATAATCCACCTCATCGGGCGCTACTTGGGGCAAGACGATCTTGTCTCCCGGCCCACACACCGCGGTGGTGGCTTTGATAAAGATCACCGGTCGTTCAGGCAGAGCCATCTTGCTCTCCTGAGCGTGTAGACGATAGTTGAGGCCGATGGCGAACACATTGGGCGGGTCCACAGGGGCCAGCAATCGAACACTCGCCAGTGGATAGGTCCGTTGGCCCATCTGCCATCTGCCGTAGATATCCCCTTGGATCAGGCGCAGCGTGTCTCCCTGCACAACGCCATAATGCACACTAGGCCCCTCACTGCTCGATACTTCAAAGCGCGCGATCTTGGTCATCGATTCTCCTTCTCTATCGTATGGCTAGGGCGGTTCTAGGCTCGCCCTTGCTCCTCGCAAATGGACGTAACTAGGGCAGCTCCCCCGAGCACGCCCGCAAAGTGTTGCAGCTGGGTCACCTCGATACGAAGGTTTCGCCGTGCTCCGGGTAATGACTCGCGCATAATCACTTGTCGCACGATCTGGAGACTGTCGGGCCATGACAGAACGATGCCCCCTCCCAGCACCACCAGATGGGGGTTGAGCACATCGATCAGATTGCTTAGGCCCAGGCCCAGATAGGTAAAGGCCTGGACTAGGGCCTCTCGGGCTCCGACGTGACCCGCCAGGGCCTGATCGATCAGCAATTGGGCACCTGCGAAACGGGTGCCCAATGCATAGAGCTCGTGCGGCTTGAAGAGGTTCCGGGCCACCAAGGATAGCGCCTTGCCCGAACAGTACATCTCGACACAGCCACGCGAACCGCAAGTGCAGGGTAGTCCATTGGGGATGACGATCGTGTGACCGAACTCGCCGGCGGCATCGTCGCCCCCGTGGTAGATGTGTCCATCCAGAATCAGCCCACACCCAACGCCAGATCCTACCGAGATAAAGGCCATGTGGTCGATCCCCTGACCCACGCCTGCCGTGTGCTCCCCCAAGGCGATCAGGTTCGTGTTATTGTCGATGCACACGGGGATCCCCAACTCCTTGGATGCCTCAGGGCCGATGCGCGCTCCGTCCAACACACCCAGGTTGGGGCACGAATAGACCAACCCCTCACTCCGATTGACCAGGCCTGGGACTCCCACCCCAACTCCTAGCACGGTGCCAAGATCGACCTGTTGCTCCCGCAGAAAAGTCTGCACTGCGCTGGCCAGTGCCAGGGCAGGCGGACGCCAGCCCGTAAAGAGCACCTCGGAGCTTGGGCGCTGGTGGGCGATAATCTCCGGCCTGGACCCGTGAATCAGGGCGATCATGGTCCGCGTAGCCCCAATGTCTATGGCAACGCGATACACCATTGGTGGGCCTCCCATGCTCATGCAGGATGGTGAGATTGTACTTTAGCGCTGGATGTGGTGCAAATGAAACGCGCGAGTGCCGTGGCGAGGTGTGCGACATGGGGTGGATTGGTTTGACGCCATCTCTCCTTCGTGGCATAAAGAAGCTACATATTGCAGGAGCGGAGGGATGCTTTTCGATGGTAGAGTATGCTTGGGCCGGCCGAACGCTAGTCGTCGATCTGACAACGGGGCGCTCGTTCGTGCGTGATACGTCGGATTTTTCACTGGGCTACATCGGCGGTCGAGGGCTGGGAGCGGCGTTGGCCTGGGAATTGCTGCAACCTGGCATGGAGCCGTTTGACCCTGACTGCCCACTCATGTTCCTCTGCGGACCCTTGGCGGCCACCGCGGCCCCCAACGCGGGACGGGTCACCATCTGTTCGTTGACGCCGCAAGGATATCCAGTCCCCTGGTTCTCGCGAGCCAGCATGGGAGGCGATCTGGGGCACCACATCAGGATGGCGGGATACGATGGCATCCTGATCCTGGGACAGTCCCCACACCCCGTGTATCTCTGGGTGCAGGATGACCAGGTGGAGTTGCGCGATGCTCGGGATCTCTGGGGACTGGGGATCATGGACACGCAAAAGTCCTTACGTGCTCGCCTGGGGCCGCGCGTGCAGACAGCTTCCATCGGTCCAGCGGGTGAGAATCTGTCATGCATCGCCACCATCGGTAGCAACGAAGGTTCTGCGGCGGGACAGGGCGGGTTTGGTGCGGTGATGGGAGCCAAGAAACTGAAAGCGGTGGCTGTCCATGGCAGCCAGCGACCCAAGCTCGCCAAGCCCGAGGCCTTTCGCGCCTTGACCAAGGCCATCGCTCGCGAGTACCTGGACGATGCGAACCAGAGACAGGTCCGATCTGCGCCGTCCGGAAGCGCCGCGCCATCGAGCGCTCCCTATGGCTTGCGACGCATACACTGCAGCAGCGGCTGCATCATGGGTTGCGCCACGCATTACGAAGGGGTGCAGGGCACTATCTTCCCGGACCGCGACTATGGCGGAATTGTGCAGTGCACGGCGGGCCGGTTCAGAGGAGCCGAAGGGCATTACTGGAACATCGGCTTTGAGGCCGGTTTCGAGCTGAATATGCTGGCCAACGATTGGGGAATCAACCATTGGGACCTCATGAAGGGCTTGTTCCCTTGGATCGGCATGTGCTATCGCGCGGGGCTACTGCGCGACATTGGGGGACGCGAGATCGTGCCCGATGACCCCCGGTTCTGGTACGAGGTGCTGCAGACGATCGCCACGCACCAGGGGCCGATGGCTGAAGTGGTGGCCGACGGGGGGAGACGGGCCATCGCGCGGACGGGGCTCCTGCCCGACGAAGGGCGCCAGCTCTACACGGGTTGGGGCTATGCTAACCACTGGGACGGGCGCGGTCCGCGCGGCAACCAAATCACCTATCCCTTCTGGTTGGTGAGCGCGCTCCTATGGATGATCGACACCCGGGATCCGATGGGCAGCGCGCATGGCTATGTGCAGAACATGACCGGCGCCAGCCCCTTTGGTCGCAACATTCTGAACTGGGACCAACTGCAGGGCATTGCCCAACGACTCTATGGCCGGCCTGAGGCCATGGACCCGCTGAGTCACTATGATGGCAAGGCGGAGGCTGCCCTCTGGCATGCCAGGCGCGCCATGCTCAAGGATAGCCTGCCGCTTTGCGACCGCATCTTTCCGCGTCTCATCAGCAGTGTGTCGGAGGATGGGCTACCCCGAGCAGGGGGCGTCGAAGGACCAGATTTTGAGTACCACCTCTATGCCATGGCCACCGGCAATGATGTCGGACCCGAGGAACTGGATCGGGCGGCAGATCGCGCCCTGACCCTGGAGCGCCTAGAGCAGATCCGCGATTTCGGCCGCACGCGTGCCCAGGATAATGCAGTGGTCGACTTTTTCTGTGAGACCGATGAAGAGCACGTAAACCCGCTGCTGGGACAGCACCGTCGCGCCCAGCAGGCGCCTCTATTGGATGCAGCCGATCAGTTCTATACCCTGCGCGGATTGGACCCGGCGACTGGCACCCCCAGCCAGGGCACTATTGACCGACTGGGGCTGGCCGACCAAGTGGCTGCGCGCGCCTAGTCCTTGTAGCCTGGGATGGCCTGGTAAGGTGCGGCCCACGGAGGATCCTGGATGAGCAACCCTTCGTCTGGATCGAGCGGAACGGTGGGCTGGGGAAAGACGCGCCAGGCGTCGCCGTCGAGCGGCGCGTCGTGGCCCTGGCGGCGGTAATAGGCCCACAGGCCTTGCCGCATGGCTCGCAGATCATGCTGGCAAAAGGCCAGGCCCGAACGGTTGCGGAATTCCTGCGGGTCCTGGACACGATCGAACAGGAACTCGCGACGGTCGGGCGCAGAATACAAGTACTTGAATCGTTGGCTGACGGCCATGTACACGCCCAACGCATCACGCTGAAACTGGCTGTAGATGGTGCGCTCTTGCATGGTTGTACTGCCAGCATCTCGCACGACCTCTCCCAGGTCCAGTCCATCGCGGCCGTAGGACGTGGGATCGATGCCAGCAGCCGACAGGAAAGTGGACATAATATCCACCAGGCTGGTGGGCACTTGGCAGCGCAGGCCAGCTGGGAAACGATCCGGGTACCGAGCAAGCATGGGAATCCGAGCGGCGGAATCCAGCATGCTGCGCTTGCCGAAGCAGTCATAGTCGCCCAGGAACTCGCCATGGTCTGAGGTGAACAGGACCAGCGTATGATCTAGTTGCCCCGTCTGCCGCAGCGCATCTAGGATGCGACCGACCTGGTAATCGATGAACGAGATGCAGGCATAGTAATAGGCTTTCATAACGCGCAGCAAGTTGTCATCCAGGCCGTTGTCGCGATACTTGTAGCGGTTCTGATAGCGGTTCATGTAGGTCACAAGCGCGTCGCTATCCGTGGGACGTTTGGGCAGGGGCATGAGCATAGCGCGATAGAGCTTGTTCCAGGGCGTGGGCGGCGAAAAGGGCGGGTGCGGGTGGATGAAACTAGCGAAGAGAAAGAACGGTTGTTCTGAGCCAGCGCCCTGGATGAATTGGACGGCCCGGTCGCCCACCCATTGCGTCGCATGGAGGCGAGCGGGCATCTGGGCGGGCTGGGGGATATAGTACATCTCGCCGCGGCAGCCCATCGGGTCGTAGACGTGATCGTAACCGTTCGCCTGCAGGAACTGCAGGTAATCGTCCTCGCTGGCCCGGGCGCGGATCTCTTCCTGATATTCGCGCGTCTGGAATCCGCGCAGGTCCTGTAGGTCTGGGGTAAAGTGCATCTTGCCGATGCCATGGGTGCGATAGCCCGCATCCGTCAGTACTTGCATCAGGGTGGGGCGGTCGTCGGGCATGGGGTCGCCGTTGTCGGTGCAGCCGGTGTTGTGCGGATACTGGCCCATGATCAGCGAGCAGCGCGCAGGGACGCAGACGGGCGATGGAGTATATGCGCTCTCAAAGAGCACCCCTTCGCTGGCCAGCTGATCCAGGGCGGGGGTCACGATGACGGGATTTCCGGCCGCATGGATGGTGTCGGCGCGTTGTTGATCGGTAAAGAGCAGAAGAATGTTCGGACGAGGCATGGGTTCCTCCAACGCGAAATGGATACACGGGACATTATAGGTGTGCCCCGGCGCGTCGGCAAGAGCACTGGTTGCGCGGGGCCTCGATTCACGAAACGAGACGTATGGCCGACAAACTATGGATCATCTCGACAGGGAGGAGTCTAAATGAGTGAGCCGGTCACGGTACGGGAATTGTGTGCGGACGATGACGTTGATGCTCTGGTGCAGATCGCCCTTGCGGCGTGGGCGCCGATCTACGCCCTCTACCGCCAGACTATGGGCGAGGATATGTTCCTTTTCCTACACCCCGATTGGCCTTCTGAAAAAGGGGGCCAGATACGCCGAGCCTGTGAGCCGGGCAGTTCGGCCCAGGTCTGTGTTGCCGAGCAGGCAGGCCAGGTGGTCGGTTTTGCCACCTACTATCTCGATCGCGGAAAGGGCATAGCCGAGATCGGCAATAACGCGGTGCACCCGTCGCGGCGGGGTCAAGGGATCGGTCCCCTGATGTACGAATACATTTTTGGGCGGCTGCGCCAGCGGGGCGTACAATACGTCACGGTGCACACGGGATTGGACCCGGCCCACGCGCCGGCGCGCCGCGCCTACGAGAAGGCTGGCTTTGACACGCAACTCCCCGAGGTTGCGTATTTCCGCAAACTGTGATGATGAAAGGAAGCGGGCCATGAGACGCAAGAGCGGGATATTGTGCCATCCGACATCTATGCCGGGGCGCTATGGTATCGGCGAGATGGGCGAGGCGATGCTGCGCTTTATCGATTTCCTCCAGAGAGCGGGCCAGGCCATCTGGCAGATCCTGCCCCTGGGGCCCACGGGGTATGGCGATTCGCCCTATCAGCCCTTCTCGGCCTTTGCAGGGAACCCCCTGCTCATCGGGCTGGATTGGGTGAGGGAGGATGGCCTGCTCCATGAGACGGACCTCTCCCATCGCGACCCCTTTGCAGAGGATCGCGTGCTCTACGGACCGGTGATCGATTTCAAGCACCGCGTTCTCAGGCTCTCGTACGAGAGATTCTCGACGAGCTCGAGCTCCTTACGTGTTGAGGCGGAGAGCTATTACCATCGCAATGCGGGTTGGCTGGAGGATTTCGCACTATTCATGGCCATGAAGCGGCATCTGAATTGGGCTGTGTGGACCACCTGGCCAGCCGATCTCGCCCGGCACGATCCCCAGGCGGTTGATCGATGGCGGAGCACGCTGGCTCAAGAGGTGGACTATCAGCGCTATCTGCAATTCCAGTTCGACCGGCAGTGGGCGCGTGTGCGCGCCCATGCCCTCGCTGCGGACATCAGCATCATGGGGGATCTCCCCATTTTCATGGGCCACGATAGCGCGGATGTGTGGAGCCACCAACATCTGTTCCAACTCGATGATCACGGCCAGCCCCTGGTGGTGGCGGGCGTGCCCCCCGATTACTTCAGCCCGACGGGACAACTGTGGGGTAATCCGCACTACCGTTGGGATGTGATGCGCGAGAATGGCTATGCCTGGTGGGTAGCGCGGCTGCGTAACGAGCTGGCTCGGGAGGATCTGGTGCGCCTGGACCACTTTCGCGGTTTCTCCGGATACTGGGAGGTGCCAGCCGGAGAGCCGACGGCCATCTACCAGGACAAGGCCACCGGTGCGGTGATCTACACCAAGGTGACCAAGGACCTGGACGCGGAGAGCATCATCCAATCCTGTCCGTACAACATCCCACGCAAGGGACCCGACGGCAGCCTGGCCAAATG
>CAYQDH010000188.1:7544-9669 GCA_964416075.1 uncultured Anaerolineales bacterium
TCGCAACGCTGTATAACGGCCGATGTTGCCGCCCTTAGGCAAGAGTTCTCGTTGCCCGGCATGCGCGTGCTACAGTTCGCCTTTGACGGAGATGCGTCGAGCCCGCATCTGCCGCACAACTATACCGTGGACAGCGTGGTTTATAGCGGCACGCACGATAACGATACGGCCCTTGGGTGGTACGCCCAGCGATCTGAGGACGCCAAGCACCGCGTGCGTGTGTACACGGGCACCGACGGACGTAGCATCAACTGGGATTTGATACGTCTGGCCATGACATCGGTGGGCGAGATGGCCGTGTTTCCATTGCAGGATGTGCTTGGCCTGGGCAGCGCGGGGCGCCTGAATACACCCGGTCGCCCCGATGGTAACTGGACCTGGAGATATCGAGAGGAGGTGCTGCGGCCGCAACTGGCCGATGCGCTGCGCGAACTAGCGCGCGCGTCTGGTCGCTGGCTAGAGCCCGGCACTAAGATGGCGGAGACCCTCTCTCAGACGCTTGCATACGAGGAGCCAGGTACCCCCACCGTGGCCAAGGAGGACCGATGAGCTTGCCCCTATCGTTCGCGGCGTTGCGCGACCAATATCGTTCCCTCTTGCTGGACGATGTCGTGCCCTATTGGGCGCCCCATATGGATTGGGAGCACGGCGGCATCCTGAACTGCATTCGCGATGACGGTACCCTGGTCAGTGACGACAAGTACATGTGGTCGCAGTTGCGCGCTCTGTGGGTATACTCCAAACTGTACAATGTGATCGAGCGCCGGCAGGATTGGCTGGATATCGCCGCGAATATCTACCGTTTTGTGGCGGCGCACGGGCGCGATGCGCAGGGTAACTGGGTGTACCATGTCACGCGGGATGGTCGGGTGGTCGAGGGAGCTAATAGCATCTACGCCGATGGCTTTGCCCTCTACGGTCTGGCCGAGTATTACCGCGCCACAGGGGACCTGGAAGCCCGGAGCATGGGCCTCCAGACCTGCGAGCGTGCCCTGGCCAAGCTGGCTGTTCCCGGCTCCTACCAGACGGCGCCCTACGTGCTGCCTGAGGGCATGAAATGCCACGGTGTCTCGATGATCTTTTCCCTGGTGTTCTGGGAGTTCGGCAGGGCCATCGGCGACCCCTCTCTTGTTGAAAAAGGGTACGAGCATACGCTGCAAGTTATGGATAGCTTCCGCCGGCCCGAGTTACAGGCGCTTCTCGAGTACATCACCCTGGATAACCGCGTCGTCGACTCGCCCGTGGGACGCTGCATTGTGCCGGGCCATGCCATCGAATGCATGTGGTTTCAGATGCACATTCTGCAACAGCGAGGTGATTCGGCGGATCGCATCGCCCAGGCCATCGAGTGCATACGTTGGCATCTGGAGCGCGGATGGGACCCCGAGTATGGCGGTATCTTGCTAGGCATCGACCTCAGGGGTGTGACGCCGCCCTACTGGGAGAATGCCGAAGTCAAAGCCTGGTGGCCCCATACGGAAGCGCTCTATGCGCTCTTGTTGGCCTACGAACAATGCCGCGAGCCATGGTGCCTCGACTGGTATTGGCGCGTGCACCAGTGGACCTTTGAGCACTATCCGGACCGAGAGCATGGCGAGTGGTACCAGAGGTTGGATCGAAACGGCGAGGTGCTCAATCGTTACATTGCTCTCCCGGTCAAGGATCCCTTCCACTTGCCCCGGGCTATCATCTATCTGATCTTGCTGCTCGAGCGCTTGGCGGTGGAGTAGCGGAGCGGCGGAATAGCGGAGCGGCGGAATGACGCTGATATCGCGGAGCCATGCCCTCATTAGGCATGGCTCCGCGAGCATTCGTCGGAGGTTGCTACCTGGGCCAGGGGACGAAAATGCCGTTCTCCGTGAACGGGTATTTCCTGATGGCATCCTCATTGAGCTCGATTCCCAGGCCGGGGCGCTCCGGAACGTCTATGAAGCCCTTGTCTACGGGGATGGGGTTGTCGACGAGCTCCGTGAGCATGGGGTTGTCGATGTGCTGCGTTTCCAGCATCACTCGGTTGGGGATGGCAGCCACCAGATGGGCGTTGGCGGCGTGCGCGATGGCGTTGGTCCAGCTATGTGGGATACAGGGTAGCCCCACTCGATGGTACATTTGGGCTACACGATAG
>CAYQDH010000189.1:0-9616 GCA_964416075.1 uncultured Anaerolineales bacterium
TTCTGCCTGGGCGCAACCACAGCGCACATTAAAGGCCAGACCCATCCTGAGGCGGGGCAGGCCTTTCGGAAAGGCCTGGAGCTCGCCGAGCGTATCGGCGATCCGTTGTTAATCGCCGATAGCCTGACGGGCGTAGCGATCCATCACCGCCACCTTGGCGAGCTGGACGTAGCCGTCTCGCTGGGCAAGCGAGCCGTTTCCATGGCGAGCGGCGGGCCGCGGATGTGGGTGCTTTATGTGGAGGGCCATCTCGCTCTCAGTCACCTGCATCGCGGCGATTTCGCCGCCAGCGCCGCGTTGCTGGAGCCTGTCTCGAGTGCAGCGCTCAATCCCAAGGAGTCCGAGGCCATCACGGAAATACTCCCTTGGTTCCACTTCCCGTGGCCGCAGTGGTGCCTGGGCTATCCCGATCGCGCGCTACAGATGAGCCAGGCGGTTCTCGATATTGCCGCCGGGCGAAAGGCTGACGCCCGAGAGCGTCAGATTGCGCAGACGCTCGCCGAAAAGGTTTGCTTCATCCACCAACTCCGCCGGGAGACAGCGGGTGTAGAGCATGGCCTGCAACCTCTACTGGCTGGCATACAGGAAAATCGGTGTATGCCCTATCTGTGGCCCTATGCCACGCTCTACCTCGGCTGGGTGCAGGCGCGACGCGGCGAGCTGGAACAGGGGATCGAGACCATGCGCCACGGGCTGGAGGAGTGGTCACGGCAGCTCGTGGTGATGCGGCCCTACTGGAAAGGGTACCTGGCCGAGGCGCTAGGGCGGGCGGGGCGCATAGAGGAGGGCTTGCGGGTGCTGGGGGAGGCGCTGGAGCAGGTGGAGCGGACGGGGGAGCGGTTCAATGAGGCGGAATTGTGGCGGTTGAAGGGGGAGTTGCTGCTGCAGCAGGGTGGCCCTCATCCCCAGCCCTTCTCCCATCCGGAGCGATGGGAGAAGGGAGAAGATAGCACAGCCACGGCACCGCGCCGCCGGGAGGAGGCCGAGTCGTGTTTCCGGCGAGCCATCGTGGTGGCTCGGCGACAGGAGGCGCGGTCGTGGGAGCTACGCGCCACCACCAGCCTGGCGCAGCTGCTGCGGGACCAGGGGCGCGTGGCCGAGGCGCGGGAGACGCTCTCCGCCATCTATGGCTTGTTCACCGAGGGGTTCGACACGCCGGATTTGGTGGAAGCCAAGGCGCTGCTGGATTATATAACCGCGAATGCGGAGGATTGCGCGAATCACGGCTGGTAGAGATGGGCCGCGGCGATTCGCGGCTTCCTCTTGATTCGCGGTTATATGAAAGCAGCGGGGATCCTCACCAACCCCCGCTGCTTCATGCATCATCCATCGAACGAACGAGCCCGGCTTTATAGCGGCACCCAAGGGGCGCCGCTTCTTGTTGCCCAGGCGATCTACGAGATTAGCCCTTGATCCCACTCATGACGATGCCCTTGACGAAATACTGCTGGGCCATGAAAAAGAGGGCCAGGCAGGGCGCCGCCGTCACGATCGATGCGGCCATCAGGATAGCCTCGCGAGGCTGGTCGCCCGTAAAGGCCGCCGCGGTGAACCAGCGCAAGCCGATGGCCACCGTGAACTTTTGGGGGTCGTTCAAAAAGATCAGCGGCTGCATGAACTCGTTCCAGTTCCCCAGGAAGGAGAAGATCATCACCGTGGCCATGGCCGGGCCGCTGAGGGGCAGCATGATCCTGAAAAAGATGTGCAGCGAGGTTGCCCCATCGATGTGCGCCGCCTCATCGAAATCCTTGGGGATAGTCATAAAGAACTGGCGCAGCAGGAATATATAAAAGGCGCCCCCTCCAAAGTAGCTGGGAATGATCAGCGGCTTGTAGGTGTTGATCCAACCCAAGATGCGAAAGAGCAAGAAGGTGGGCACGAGCGTCACCTGCCAGGGGATCATCATCGTGGCCAACAAGAGGAAAAAGAGCTGGTCGCGATAGGGAAAGCGAAAGCGGGTGAACCCAAAGGCGACCATCGCCGCGGTGATCACCTGGCCGATCATGGAGAGGATGGTGATGATCGCGGTGTTTACGATAAAGCGACCAAAGGGCGCCAGCTTGAACACCAGGGCATAGTTGCCCCATTGCGGCACGGCCGGCAGCCACTGTGGCGGCCAGGTATAGATCTCGGACTGGCTCTTGAGGGAACTGGCCAGCGTCCAGAAAAAGGGCAGGCCAAAGGCCAGAGCGCCGATGCTAGCCAGAGCGTAGAGCAGGACGTTGATCCAGGCCTTGCGCGATGAGCCAACGGCACGCAGATCTGAGCGACTCGAGGGAACCACATCGGCTGTCATCGGCCTGCCTCCGTGAACTCGTAATAGACCCAGCGGTTGGAGAGCTTGATCTGCAAGACGGAGAGGATCATGATGATCACAAAGAGAACCCAGGCCAATGCCGAAGCATAGCCCATCTGGAAGTATTCGAAGGCGTTATAGTACAAGTGCAACATATAAAACCAGGTGGCATAGTTGGGGCCTCCGGCCGTGCCCACGTAGGCCAGGGTGAACACGCCAAAGCTCCCGATCACCCCCAGGATCACATTGAAGAAAATGGTAGGAGAGATCAGCGGGATGGTGATATGCCTGAACTTTTGTATCCCGTTGGCACCGTCGATATCCGAGGCCTCATAGAGCTCGGTGGGCACCCCCTGCAGGCCGGCCAGGAAGATGATCATGCGTCCGCCCCCGATCGAGCCCCACAGCGAGATCAGGATGATGGATGGGATAGCCCACGTAGTGGAGGTGAGCCAGCCCGGTCCCTTGACGCCGATGCGGCGCAGCATGTCGTTCACCAGGCCCACCTGGGGATGGAGCAGCCAGCCCCACAGGATGGCCGTGGCCACGGCGGGGGTCAAGGAGGGCAGATAGTAGATGGCCCGATAGAGGGAGCGTCCGCGCACCACTTTGTCCAGGAGGACAGCCAGGATCATCGAAGCCGCCACGCCGATAATGACGTTGAAGAATGAGTAATACCCCGTGCGCCACAGCGATGGCCAGAACAGTACGTCCTTGACCAAGGCATCACGATAGTTCTGCACGCCGATCCATTCGGCAACGCCACCGATTTTGTACTTGGTAAAGCTGAGATACAGGGAGGCGATGATAGGGCCAGCCGTGAAGATGACAAAGCCGAGGACCCAAGGGCTGATCCAAAGATAGCCCTCGATGGCCTCCCTACGCGCCTGCCGCGAGCGAAATGTCGCCCTAACGCTCATAGCACTCCTGCTTTCTACGGTAAAGCAACGCCACACCCCACCTCAAGACCGGGCGAGGTGTGGCGTTGCTCATAGGTTTACCTGCTCAACATCGAGTACTCTACCTAAGAACAGGAGACCGATCCACCGCCCCGCCCTATGGCTTGGGCTTGTCGATGATGGCCTGGATCTGCTGGGTGACGTTGTCGGCAAAGGCCTTGGTCGGCTGTTCCTGGCCCGCCCACAGAGGCTGCAATAGCTGGCCAAGCGCCACCTCGCACTCGCTCTGGCGCCAGTTGCCCACGATGATGCTATCCTGGGCCTTTTCCATGATGTCACGGAACACGGGACGCACCGGGTCCACGAGCAGGGCGGGGCTGTTGTAGGCATCGATACGCCCGCCAATCGTGCCGCCGATAACACCCAGGAGGACGCCGCTTTCCGTGCTGCAGAGATATTTGACCCATTCCCACGCCGCATCGGCGTTCTTGGTAGGCTTGGTCACCGAGTAGCAGTCCACCTCATAGTCGGAGCCGCCCACGCCGGCCGGGCCGATGGGGTTGTTGACCACCATCCACTTGAACTTGTCGCCGATAGTGTTTTTCAACACCTGGCCCGAAGTGCCGGCCTGGTACATGCCCAACAAGCCGGTGGTCCACATCTGGCCGCCGCCGCCGATGATTTGTTCGGGCGTGGGGGACACTTTGTCGACCTGGAACAGGCCGTGCAGGCGCGCCAGGGTGGCGACGCCCTCTTCACTGTTGAGCAGGAACTTCATGCCGTCCGGGCTCAGGAGCTGCCCGCCGAAGGAGCGGATGCCCGTCAGGATGGCCTTCCAGCCGGTATCCAGCAGCACGCCAAAGATGGGGTCGGCGCCCGCGGTGGCCTGGATGGCCTTGGCCATGGTCAGCATGTCCTCGTGCTTCCACTCGGGCTTGGGCACTTCGAGACCGGCCTTTTCAAAGAGCTTCATGTTGTAGTAGATGATCGCCAAGCCGGGGTGCGACTTGAAGGGCAGACCCAGCAGCTTGCCTTCGAGGGTCATAGCCTTGATGGTGCCCGCATAGTACCCGCCCAGGTCAAACTGATCCCTGGCCACCAGATCGTCGTGCTCGCGAACCAAGCCCTGTGAGTACAGGAAGTGGATCGTGGCGCCGCCGATAGCGCCCCAGATGGCGTCGCCCAGGGTGCCGCCAGCGAACATAGTGGAAACCTTGGCCAGGTACTCACCACCCGGGAAATTCTCGCGCTTGACGGTGATGTGGGGATTGGCTTCCATGAATTTGGGCATCTGCATATCGTAGAGCTTGTCTTCCTGCTCTCCGACGCGGGAGTGGAAGCGAATCTCGACCGCTGCCTTGGGCGCCGGGGTGGCCGCCAGCTTTTCCACCACCACCGTCTGCTGGACCAGTTTTTCGACTTCCTTCTCCACGATCTTTTCGGTCTCTACGATCTGGGTAACGATCTTTTCCTTCTCGACGATCTTTTCCACGACCTTGGGCTGGCAGGCCGCGAGCGCCGAGCCAACGGCCGCCCCCGAGACCAGCAGCAAACTCTTCTTTAGGAACGCCCTGCGAGATGTACCGTGCACCATGTCTCTCTCCTCCTTTGGAAATGGGGAACCTACACGACACAAAACCTGCCAATGCAAACCACAGAACGAACCAAACACCCGAGGTAACAATGTAGAGCAGCAAAGGCCCTCGACATCGTGACGTTATTATACAGTGAGCTATGGGACTGTCAACAAGAGTTGCCGGGCAATGCGAATTGGCCCACAGGTTGGAACACGGGCCAAAGCATAGGGATACTCTTGATGAGGTGCAAGGCGACTGTGAACATGGTGCCTGGGCTATGGCGAGGCTCCTGTGTCGCTTGACAGGTAGGTCTCGATTGCTGCACAGTACGTTGGTCTGGATCGTATGATAGGAGGTCTGCTGATGAGCTTGACGTTGGACAAGAGCGGTTACTTTACCCTTGCCGGGCGCCGCTTTGTGCCCGTGGGAGTGAACTATTGGCCGTCAACCTGTGGCGTAGAGATGTGGTCGCGCTGGCCCGAGGAGGAGATGCGCCACGACCTGGACGTGGTGGCGGGGCTGGGGCTGAACTGCATCCGCTTCTTCCTGCGTTGGCAGGATTTCGAGCCCGAGCCGGGAGTCTACGACGAGCGCATGTTCGAGCACCTGGCGACCTTCCTGGGCTGGTGCGCCGAGCGCGGCATCTATGCGCAGCCCTCGCTGTTCGTCGGATGGATGAGCGGGGGCCTCTTTTGGCCGCGCTGGCGTGAGGGGCGCAACGTCTTTGCCGACCGGGAGATGACCGAGCGCGCGGCCTCTTTTGCCCGGCGGGCCGCCCAGGCCATCGCTCCTTTTCACGGGAGCTTGCTGGGCATCGACCAGGGGAACGAGCTATGCTGCCTGCCCGATAGCCCCGCGGCCACGCCCGCCGACGTCATCCGCTGGTGCGCGGCCGTCAACGCCGCCATCCGCAGCGTCTACCCCCAGGCGCTCATCGTCTCGGGAAACGAGCAGAACCAGGTGCACAGCGACACGGGGTGGCGCTTTGGGCAGCAGCCCGGCAGCGATTACTATAGCATGCACGGCTACCCCGTGCCGACCTGGCACTCGCTGCCCTTCGATGGCATGACGGACCCCTTGTGCCAGTCGCTCTTGCCCTTTTATGTCAAAATCGCGCGCGCCTACGGGCCGGTGCTGCTGCAGGAGTTTGGCACTATCCTCACCTTCGGGCAGGCCCAACAGGATGGCTACCTGCGGGCCATCCTGCCGGCCTGTTGGGAGGCAGGGGCCAACGGCTACCTCTGGTGGTGCCTGCGCGATATCAGGGCGCCCATCTATCCCTATCTCAGCCACCAATTCGAGGGCACCCTGGGCCTAGTGGACGACCAGGACCGCGTCAAGCCGGGCCTGGATTATTACCTCGAGTTCTGTCGCTCGGTCCAGGCCGAGCCCGCCCCACAGGCAGAGACCTCGGCCGTGGGGATTTACCTGCCCAGGCATTATTACCCGCGCGACGAGCCCCTGAACCCGGGAAACGACCCCCGGCAGTTCGCCCGCTGGCTGATCCTGGCCAACTATATGGTGCAGCGTGCGGGCTACCGCACCCGCGTGGTGCGCGGAGACCGTCCGATCGACCCCACGCTACGCACCCTGGTCATCCCCGGCTTGCGCTTGACCGCCGACGAAGTCGACGCCCTGGAGCCTTGGGTGCACTCGGGCGGCCGGCTCATCTGGCACGGGCCCGATCCCGTCAACTGGGGGCCCCGCTGTATCCGCCTGCTGGGCTCTGCGCCGGTGGACTATCGTGCGGCGCGCGCAGCCCAAGTGATGCTCTACGGACAAACGTGGACCCTGGAGCACTATCCGCGCGGCATGCGCTTGCAGGTTACACCGGGCGAGGCCACCGTCGTGGCCGAGGATGACAGGGGATTGCCTATCGTCCTACAGAACAGGGTGGGAGCGGGGATGGTGCTCTATGCCCTGCCCCTGGTGGAGCAATCGATCGTCCCGCTAGCCGACGATCCGCTGGCCCGGGAGCGCTGGGTCGCCTGGTACCGTGGAGCGCTCGGTGCGCCCTGAGTGCAAGCCGCACGACGAACGATCGCCGTGCGGTTACGTCGTCGAGGTACCCTCGCGTCTCCGTAGGCTCTTTTCATCGAGCAACAGGGTCAGCAACAGGCCGCTCGCCGCACAGGCGAACGCCGTGATGCCGAACATGGGGCGCAACCCCAGCGACTTGGCGAGAACGCCGCTCAGCGCTGGCCCGGCGAACATGCCGATGGCGTAGACGGCCTGGTGCAGGCCCATGGCCGTGGTGCGCTCTGTGTCGGACACGTGGCGAATGCTCAAGCCCATGGTCACGGGGTAGCCGATCCCCTGCGCGAGGCCTAGAAACGCCTGCGCGACGAACAACACGGCCAGGGATGGCGCCAGGGCCAGGATTCCCACGCCAAAAAAGATGAACACAAAACTGGCATAGACCAGGCGCTGCGCCCCGATGCGTTGGGCGATGGCCGTGGCCGACAGGTTGCCCACGCCCGTGAGCACCAAGCTAAAGGTCACCAGCAGGCTCTGCATCACATCGCTGGCCCCCATCTCCTTGGCCAGGATGGGCACAAAGCCATAGGTGGTGGCCCAGCTGGCATACATGCCGATGGTGCTCAGTAAGGTAGGCAGCAGCACATCGCGCCGCATAGCCAGCAGCGCCAAGCCCCTGAGGGAAGGTGGCTTGGGCGGCCGGCGTTCCTCATGGGCAGGCACGATGACCACGACAGCCAATAGGCCGGCCACGGCGGCCAGGGAGAAGGCCAGGCCATAGCCCCCCAAGTTGTTCAGCGATCCCGTCAGCGCGGTGGCCAGCACGCGTCCCGCCGTGCCGATCAACGTGAGCAGCGCGCTGGCGCGCACCGATTGTTCCGGGGGAAATAGCCCACTAAAGAGCACCACCATGGGCACCCAGGTCCCCGCCGCCAGCCCGGTGATGGCCCGGCCCAGGATCAAGCCATCGATATCGATCGCCGCCCGCATCACCCACGGCCCCAATGCCACCAGCAGCAGGCCGCCGATCAGGAAAGGCTTGCGCAACCCCACCCAATCCGCCGCAATCCCCAGGGGCAAGCGGATGATGGCCTGCCACAGGCCGTACATAGAGAGCATCGTGCCGATCAGGGCCAGGTCGTCGGTCTTGGTTTGGGCGTAGGTGGGCAGGGTTGGCACATAGAGGTACAGGCCGATCCAGTAAAGCAGGGCGGCCCCGATGTATAGCCCGATCAGTGCTTGCCGGTTACGGATCCCGGCCAGGCGGGCGACGAATCTGCGAGATGAGATAGGTTCTGCCATGCGACTTTTGTTACACCTATTTCCCAGTTTTCTGCTACAATGACCATGGAGATACGGGCATCCCTTGGGTTTCCCTACTTGGGGCGGCCCAGCATGGGGCAACAGAATGGGAGTATAATATGAGTGAATATATCGATAACAGCCAGAAACGCAAAGAGACGCTCAAGAAGCTCATCCTGGACCTACACGCTGGCGGCAACCTGGAAGAGATCAAGGGACGCTTTCAGCAGCTGATCGGCGATGTGAGCGCGGTGGAGATCGCCCAGATGGAGCAAGCGCTCATCGCCGAGGGCCTGCCGGCCGAGGATGTCAAGGCGTTGTGCGACGTGCATGTCTCCGTCTTTCAAGAGTCTCTCGCGGGACAGACCAGCCCCGAGATGACCCCCGGACACCCGGTGCATACCTTCAAGTACGAGAATTTCGCCGCTGGCGAGGTGCTCAAGCTCGTGGGCGAGGCCATCGCCGAGTTGCCCGCCCCCCAGGCCCTGGAGCGCGTGCGCATCCACGCCGAGCAACTGGCCGAGGTGACCAAGATCTATACCCGCAAAGAGAACCTGCTCTTTCCTTTCCTGGAAAAGCACGGCGTCAGCGGCCCCTCCTCGGTGATGTGGAGCCTGCACGATGACATCCGCGCCCAGCTGCGCGAATTCCGCCGCGCCGTCGAGGCTGGCGATGCCACCCAGATCGGCGTGTTGTGGGGACCCCTCTCGCAGGCCATCGGCTCCATGTTCTACAAGGAGGAGCACATCCTCTACCCCACCGCGCTCAAGGTGCTCAGCGACGCCGAGTGGCTGGCCATCCGCAAACAGAGCGACGAGATCGGCTATTGCCTGATCCTGCCGGGCAACCAGTGGCAGCCCGACGTGGAGCCCGAGTTGCTACCCGGGGCCAAGTCGACCTACGAGGCCATGTTCGAGGGCCAGGTAGCGCTGGATACGGGCGCCCTGACACCCCAGCAGATCAACCTATTGCTCACGCACCTGCCGATCGATGTGACCTTGATCGACGAGACGGACACCGTGCGCTACTATTCCCAGGGGCCGGAGCGCGTCTTTGTGCGCACCGAAGCGATCATTGGGCGCAAGGTGCAGAACTGCCACCCCCCCGCTAGCGTGCACGTGGTGAACAAGCTGCTCGACCAGCTCAGGAGTGGGGCGCGCAACGTCGCCGAGTTTTGGATCCAGCTTCACGGCCAGTTCGTCCACATTCGCTACATCGCCCTGCGCGATGCGGACGGCAAATACCGCGGCTGCATCGAGGTGACCCAGAACATCGCCCCGCTGCGCGCGTTGGAGGGCGAGCGTCGCCTCCTAGACGAGGCATGATATTCTGTCATGCTGAGTCGCCCATGGCGCGGGGCGCCATGGGGGGCTACTCATGACATGGGCCGCAAGTTAGGAAAAACTTGCGCTACAGGAGTCATCCGAGCCCAATTTGCGCATCGCGCCATGGGTTACTACCCATAACGTCTGCCAGGGTCGGCAATTTAGGCAAATTGCCGTACAGGGATGTCATTCGGCCCCAGATGGCGCCCGCCGCGCCAGGGACGACTACTCATGACATGG
>CAYQDH010000190.1:0-7649 GCA_964416075.1 uncultured Anaerolineales bacterium
CGATGTGTTCCTGGATCACTGGCAAGATGAACTGGCGATAATGGGCCGGCGAAAGAAAGGGCCCCTTGTCGCAGCTCACGTCGCCCCCCATGGTGATGATCTGGCACCCCCAAGCGATTTCCTTTTCGGTCTCGTGGAAAGCCTGGGCCTTGGTCATCTCCAACCATCGACGCAGTAGATCGGGCTCGGTGGCCAGCCACATCAGCTGAAAGGGCGGGTAAAAGGCCACGCCCGTGCCCGCGCCGATCTCACCCATGTAAACCCAATCCATCCCCGCCGCGGCAGCCATCTCCATGAACCGTCGCACGACCAATGGGCGTTCGGGGTCTCCCTCCTGGATGCTTCCATCCCAGCTCTCGATTTCCCGTCGGCGCTCGGCTTCGGATATCTTGGCCGAATCGGCGTATGCCTGAGAAGGATCCTCTAGCACCACCAGCTTGGTCCGCTCGTGACGCACATAGTTCACGCCGTCGAGCCGCCAACGGTAGGGACCCAGCTTGGTGGGGCGGGGCAGATCGCGCGGCCGCGGCGCGGGGATATGCACGATGTCCAGCTCGAAATACTGGTTGATGGCAAAATACGCCCGTGCATCCTGCTCCGTCAATTCTTCCCACGACACGCCGTCTGCCAGAGCATCCCAGCAGAGGGTTTCGTCGGTCGATATCGTGTGCCCGCAGACGTCCCAAAAGATGGGGTGGTAGATCTGGAATATCTCGTACAGCGGTGTGCGATCAGGCTCCTGGTGTGCAAAAGCTCTCGCCACACGTTCTTTACAGCCTGTCATCTGGGTGAGCCTCCTTGGACATATCTGTGCTAGTCTCATAGAGCGTCGCTCTGTCACGCCATACGGAGTGCCGCTCTACTGCAACTCCGGTGGTACCAGGTGGAGCTTGAAGGTTTTGATCTCAAATGGATGTAGATCGAAACAGATCGCCCCATCCTCCAGGGTCGCGCTTCCCTGCACCCTCTCCAGTAGGTCTGTCTCCTTGGCCCACAGAAGGCCCGGGGTGACGCGCAGCACGGCGTTGTCAACCGCCTCGCCCGATGCCTCATACACTCGCACGATCAACTCGCCATCCTGGGCTAGCTTCACGGCAGAGACAACGACCGAATCAGGCGTGGCTTGCAGCAGGCCCCAGCGAGGGCCTAGGTGGCCAGTATGAGGGGTGGTCTTGGTCACGATCAGGGGATTATTGAACTCCAACCCAGCGCGGTACGCCCGTGCATCTCTCCATGTGCCTGCATGGGGCAGCAAAGCATAGTCAAAGTTCAGCCATTTGCCCTTTTCCTGTCCCGAGCTCGAGGAGATGCCCGGTTCGTTCCCTCCCGAAAATGCATAAGCGACCAGTTGGCTGGCCCGGCACAGGGAAAGCATCATCACGCCCTCGTCCACGTTGTTTCCCGGCAATCCGCGATTGAGCAGGGCCAGCCCGTGGCTTCCATCACCATAGTCGATCCAATTCTGTGCAGGAAGCTCTTGTTCTGGCCGCTCGATGGCGCCAAAGGGAATCTCGTGTGTGATCTTGCCATTCTGAATGGTGGTCGGGAATATGGCCCGATAGCGAACCCACTCCTCATTGTTCAGCAGCTCGGTATGACAATCGATGCGCTGCAACCCCGCATAGAGACGTATCCGACTGTGTAGGTACCCGCTGCCAAAGGGGCGCGCAATACTGAACTCGGCCATCACCGACCCGTGGCTCACCCGGCCCGCACCTACCTGGGAAGACGAGTAGAGCGCTTGGCCCATGGGATCCAGCGGCTGCCGCTCTTTAGAAGCTATGGCAATATCTCCTCGCAACACGCCATTGAGCTGCCAAAAGTCTCCCCCGTCCGGCTCGCGGACGATGACATTGCCGAGCCCCGCAGAGTCAGAGCCCTCACCGGCCAGGGCCTGCCAGCTCTGCGGCTTGAGCAAGAGCTCTTTCATGGCACCGGTAGCAAGATCGATCGTCAATCGCAGATCCTTATTCTCCAGGTACCCACGCAGGCGATCCTGATCCGAGATGCGGGCCATCATGGGCGCAGTTGAACTCTTTTCCTGCCCATCGTCCACAGGATCGGTTTTGGGCAAAGCACGATAAACGGAATAGCCCATGGCCGGCACATGGCGCGCCACAAAGATGATCGTGGCCCGCTTGAGCCCTCCCGCCGGATGGTGCTCCGCGGAGAGGATCTGCAGCGGCACCTCCGCCCCTTCGGCATCGACCAGAGCAATATCCAGTATACCTGTCTCGATGAACGAAACCTCGACAGTGGCCACATCCGAGCGTTCCCAACCCAGCGTGTTCCATACGATGAGCGGGATGGCGTTTGGGGCGGCTGGCGTCCCTCTCGTCTCGATGCGGCTCGATAGATCCTGCAGCCGTTCGGCAAGCAGTTCGCTCCCCAGGCGATGGGCGAAGTAGTAGCTGCGCATGGTGTCGTCGAACACCTTGTCTACTTGCACGCCACAGATCTGGTCGTGGAACTGGCTGAACAGCACGGGCTCCCAGGCGCGCTCCAGCGCAGCACGGTCCGTGGTTAGGCCTGACCAGGCAGCCAGGGAATCGAGCTTTTCGACGGTTGTTAGCAGTCTCTCCAGCTCGTGGTTCCATTGCTTGACCTCGATGCGGCTGCTGTAACACCCCTGGAATACGGGGTTGAGGTCCGCTCGGACAACTTCCAAGGGTTGTTCAGGGTTCACTCCGGCCAGGAATGCAGCTTGGAACTCGGCGGGGCTGGCTACGACGAGCTCGAACGGTGAATCACCCTCATTGAATGCCTCAGCCAGGGCGGAAAGGTGTGGCTCCGGCTCCCCCAGATCGATGCCACTCAGCCCAAGAACGTTACGGGTGGCCGCAAAGGGCTTGAGCGCTCGATAGCGCTCGTGCATGAACCGGGCGAACTCGGGGAGGTTGTCGGGTGAGCCGAAGAGATAGCCATAGCTGTAGGGCAGCCAGAAGGCAAGGATGCGCGAGCCGTCGATCCCCTCCCAAAGAAACTCGGAAGGTGTGTGCACCGATGGCACGCCCCGGAAGAAATAGTAACAGTCGAACCCTGCCTGGCGAAGCAATTGGGGCATCTGGGGATGGTGCCCAAAGGTATCCAACGCCCACCCGGTGGTAACCTCTAGTCCCAGCTTATCCTGGCAATATCCCTTGCCATAGAGCACCTGTCGGACGAACGATTCCCCGCTCGGGATGTTTACATCGGCCATGCTATCCATGCCGCACACAATCTGCAATCGCCCTAGAGCGATCATCTCCCGGAAGCTGGCCTCGTGTTCTGGGTAGCGCTCCAGAAAGGGCTTGATGTAGCAGACTTGATCCAGCACAAAGCGATAGCGCGGATCATCCTGCAGGCACTGCAGCGCATAGAGGATGTGCGGCAAGCCCATATCCAGGTATTCCGCACGCGTTTTGAACACCGCAGCGTCATAGTGTGTGTGGGGGATGACGTACAGGCGATCCTTCATGCGTGGGCCTCCTACGGCAGACAGGGTTGCGGATGCTCTATCCCGTTCACTCCCAGTTCGCAGGGCAATCTACTCCGTTTCCTAGGCCTTTGTCAAGGTGCCGGCGGGGTCAGCTGCCAAAACGTTTGCATTTTCCAGCGCCTTCATGCACTATTCACTGGAAAAAGCGCGCGTGCGGCCGTCCCTAGAGGTCAATGGTGTCATGCTGGCGGCCCTGGGGTGGAGTACTGGTCCGGGTAACATGGGGCGCGCGTTTGTTCTCGCATGGTCTCGCGCAAGATCATCGTTAGAGGACCGAAACTTGGTCTGGCAACCCCTTCACAAAATGCTAATTTATGGTATAATATGATTATAATACTAAACAATATTGCGCGGACCAAGTGTAGAGAGCGAGGTGTACCATGTTTGTTTCTCCCACCGACGTCGAGGTACGTCGCGAGCAATATAAAGATCTTGTTCGCGAGGCGGAACACGAGCGCCTCGCGCAATTGGCTCTGGAATCCGGGCACGTCGGAGGACCCGTTACACAGAGGCTCGGCCACCAGGCGAGGGACCTTGTGCTCCACTGGGCCTGCCGGCTGGCCCCCGCGAACACATTATCGGTGTGCAGCCGATTGTAGCCGATGGTATATAAGCCAGTCTAGCGCTCACCGTGTGGCGCTATGGAGTGGAACTCGCTCGTTTTGCGTACCTGTTGTCACAGCGGCAGGGAAGGGTGTTCCGTCCGCAAACCTCACAAGCTCACAATCTCACAAGGGGACGCCTCATAGGCGTCCCCCTGTCTTGTCGTACCGCAAGTCTGTGGCGCCTGCTGTATCTCTCGGGGGCGCCCCGGTCCTCACAAGAAGAAAGGACATTCCATGACTCTGAACCTTGCCTTAATCGGCTGCGGCGGCCTGGGGCGGGTGCACGCCCAGTGTGTGGCCCAGATCCCAGAGGCGCGCTTTCTAGCCTATGTGGACGTCATCGAAGAGGCGGCACACTCGGCTCTGGATCGCTTTGGCGGCGAGTATGCAACCACGGATGCGGGACGGGTGTTCTCGGACCAGCGCATTGATGCCGTCTATATCTGCACCCATCATGACTCCCACGCCCCACTGGCCATCGCTGCGGCAGAGGCAGGCAAACACATCCTCATCGAAAAGCCGCTGGCTCTTACGATGGCCGAGTGCGAGGCGGTCGCCCAGGCGGTGCATAAGTCGGGCGTGGTCCTCATGCCCGCTTTCAAGATGCGCTTCTATCCCCTGGTGCAAAAGGCGCACGCCTTTATCCCGCAGCCGCAGGTGCTCGTGGGACAGATGATGGACAATCGTTGGGCCGACAACCATTGGGCTCAGGACCCGATCAAAGGTGGCGCCAACGTGCATAGCCAGGGGTGCCACACCACCGACATACTGCGCTACTTTGCCTCGAGCGAGCCACGGCGGGTGTGGGCTTGCGGTGGCACCATGACACACCCTGGCCATCCGAGTATCGACCAGTGTGTAGCTTCGATCCAGTTTGAGGATGGTCGTGTGGCTTCCTGGATCCAGGGCGACGCGGCGATGGGGCAATTTAGCAGCAAGTTCTTCTTCGAGCTTTTTGGTGACGGTCGCAGTGTGCAGCTCTATGATCGCCTGAAAAAGGCCACTTTCTACGATGGGGAGACGACGTGGGTGGAAGAACGACCGGAAGAGGAGGGATTCTTGTTGGAGAATCGCGAGTTTATCGGTGCGCTCTATGAGGGGCGGGCCCCCATTCTTTCTGCTACTGATGGGCTGCAGTCCACCCGCATCGTGTTGGCGGCGGACCGCTCTATCCGGACGGGCCAGGTACAGGATCTCTGATTCATGGTAGAGGAGGGAGACCGTGCGTGAGGCAAGGATTTCCGTTGTTGTGAGCAAGCGTGCAGGGGTTCAAGATGGGAACGATGTGATCCTGGCGCGGGCGATCGAGCGCATCGGGCGCGTGGCGCGCGACCGCCCCGACCTGATCTTACTATCGGAGCTTTTCGCCAACCACCCCGCAGCGCACACGCGCGCCGCCGCGCTGGAGGTGGCCCAGACGGTGCCCGGCCCTATCTCGCAAGAACTTGCCGGGCTGGCCAAGCGGTATGGCACCTACATCGCCTTTGGCCTGTTACGGCGTTCTGGTGAGGATCTGCATAACAGCCTGGTCCTGATCGACCGCGAGGGGTTGGTGGCCGACACCTATGACAAAGTCACGCCCGTGGCCAGCGAGATGACCGACTGGGGCGTCATCCCGGGGGCCACGCCCCATCCCTGGCGCTGTGATTTTGGTCGCGTAGGGGGATCCATCTGCTTTGACATCAATTACGACGAGTTGGGGGAGCATTATCACCGCGAGCAGATCGAATTGTTGCTCTTCTCCTCAGCCTTCCCCGCGGGTCGGCTGCTCGATGCATGGTCCGTGCGATTTGGCTTTGCCATCGCCGGCAGCACCTTCTACGATGTGAACCGCATCCTGGATTGCAGCGGCGCGACGGTGGCGCGCACGAGCGATCTGCTGCCCTATGCTACTGCGGTGCTCAACCTCAACCGTCGCGTGGTGCACATGGATCAGAATCTGGACAAGCTCGATCGCATGCGCACTCGTTACGCGGGCGACGTGCTAGTCGAAGATCTGCGCGATGAAGCGACTTGCGTGATCACCAGCCTGAAAAAGGGCCTAGAGGTCCAGGAGCTGATTCGCGAGTTCGACATCACCACGCTGCCCGATTATTTCGACCGCAGCCGGCGGGTGCGCGCCGGGCATGGAGGATGGCCTTTGCCTCAATGGTTCTAGAGATCACAAGTGCGAATCGGAGGTTACGATGAACCTTTCCGTCGAGGATACTACCCGGTTCTATGGGGTGTGGTTTCCGCTCCTGGCTTACACCTGTCAGCAACAACAGGTGTTACCCGGTGTGTCCGCGGGCGACGACGTCCCCGACCTTCCCAAGACTGATGTTGCCAGGATACGCGACATGCTCCTAGAGCATCCGGAGCTTCTCGGTCGCTTTATCGCGGAGAATCCCGAGCATCTGACACCAGATCAGTTGGCCATTGCGGCGGCCTGGGAACATCGCATTGCGGGTGATTTCTTTGTGGTGCGTTTCCTCAAGGCTTACTCCGTTTTTATGGGCGCCTCAGACCCGGCCCACCTCTACGGTGTCCTGGGGTTGTACGACCCTCTGAAGGACCTTTTCGACGGCGCTTCCCTACCACTTTATGTCAGGGCGGTTCTGCTTCCTTTCGAGGGGAAGATTGTCTACGATGGCCTGATTACCACGTACAGCATCTATTTCGGTCCAGGTATTCGCTCGAGCACCAGCAAGCAGTACAATCAGTTAAAGGAGCGCGAGGGCATCATAGAGCAGTTGGTCGATGCAGAGGGTCAGCCGCACATCCTCACCAGCCTGGCTCGGCAAAAGCCCCGCAAACCCGCTCCAGACTGGCGCCCAGTGATCGACGAGATGGCCGCCAAGGCCGAAAAGATGCGCCAGGCAGATACCAAGTTGCAGGGAGCCACCCTGGAATTGCTGCGTGCCAGCGCCCGGCTCTCCCAGGCTGCATTTAGCGATCCCCACCCTGATCTGAGCAGCGCCCTGCGCCAGGTCCGTAACGCTCTCGCCAAGGTCCAGAGGCAGGCCGGCCCCTGATCGGCATGCTTACCTGCTGGGCGAGCTGTTACGCTTACATATAAAAGATCCTGTCTCGATATTGTTCCAGCATGCGGCGATTGTGATCTGCGCCGCCATCCAGGTTGCCTGAAAGGTAGATCGGTGGCGTGAACCCCGCCGTGCTGAGGTTCTCCACGACCTGCGAGATGATAGCATGCATCATCACCGAGGCGGCCACGCCCGAGGTGGAGCCCGTCTTTTGCGCTAGGCCCGGTACCTCTAGCACGGCATCGCCCTTGGGGCTGTAGTTGTCGAGCACCAGGTCCGCCAGCTCGTAGACCTTTTTGCCGCTCGCATTGCGCGGCGTCACGCCCTGGGAGTACGAAAGCGAGGTGATGGCGATGACGGTCAAGCCCCGCGCCTTGGCCTCCTGGGCCACCTCCACCGGCACGGCGTTGCGACCGGAGGTGGAAAGCAGGATCAACACATCGCCTGCCTTGGTGGGCACATTCTGGAAGATCAGCCGCCCATACCCCTCCATTTGTTCTACCTGGGAAGTCATCGTGGGCGGGCGTACATCGAGCGAGAGCC
>CAYQDH010000190.1:7659-9572 GCA_964416075.1 uncultured Anaerolineales bacterium
ACCAGCATAAAACCACCCGCGCGATAAAAAGTCTCCATGACGGGAAGGTTCGAGTGTGTGCACCCAAAGGCGAAAAAGGAGTGCCCCTGGATGATGGCTTCCGACACCAGGCGCGCCGCTTCCTGGATTTTGTCCATCTGCTCGTCGCGGATGCGCTGCAACGTCTGCAGCGCGATGTCGAAATATCTCTCAGCTAACATAGCATGTTCCCCTCTGTAGGTGGTCGCAATTTCGGTGTGCCGTTCGACCTGAACGGCACACACGAGGAGATTGTGGTTACCAGCACGATGGAGCGCTAGATACCCGTCTTTTCGTACTCTTTTTGCGCCTGCTCATTGAACTCTTTAGCGCCGGGCATGTTCACGCTCTTGTAGATGTGCGGCTTGATCCCGCGATCCAGCAGGTCCTGCATCACCTGCGCCAACACGGACCAGCAGATGTAGATGAAAGCCAGGCCCGACGTCGGCACGGCGGGGGCTTCGAGGCCCGGGATGTCTACCGCAGCATCGCCCGCTGGCCCGCAGTTGTCGATCACCACGTCGGCAATCTGGTAGAGGAATTGCCCCGAGGGGTGACCGGACTTGATGGCCTTGCTATAGGTGGGCGATGTGACGGCCACGATCTTGACCCCACGTTTCTTCATGCCCAGGGCCACTTCGACCACCGCAGCGCTGGACCCCGTCACCGAGCACTGCAACAAAACGTCGCCCTCGCGCAGGTGGCACTGGTCCAGCATAAAAGCCACCGCACGCTCATCCTGGTACCAACCTTTGCCCCCTGCGGCAGGGTGCAGTGGCGGCTTGGTGTGGTTGACCGAGACATTGAACTGGATCTGGTGGATGGCGAATAGCCCGCCTGCACGATGCAGCAGCTCGCCCGTAGCGTGGCCACTGTCAAAGTAGTGCAGCGCTCCCCCCTTGGCAATCGAATCGGCGATCAGGGCCGCGCCCTGCTTGATCGCGCCAAGCTGTGTCTCGCGGATACACTGTAGCGTTTCATCTGCCTTGTCCATCCATGCTGTTGCCGACATGTTGCTCCCCTTTTCATGATTTGGGTCGACTCTAACTTCGCACCAACTCTGGCCTGGTCTGGCGCAGAGATTCGTCCAGCCGACGAAGAAGCGCTTCACTCAAACTGGTGCCGCCCCGCTGCATGGCGATCAACAGGGTGCCCACGACAGGCTCGTAGTGTGGGAAGATGATCACTGCCCTGGGCGCGGCGCGGCTTATCTCGTCCTGGAACGGCCGCACGAGCCATGGGCCGGCTTTGAAGACGGAACCAAAGGGTACCAAGGGGAACTCGTCCTCGCTCATACCCAGCCTGCGAACAACGGCGATGGCCGCCTCCGCCAGCTCATGCCCGGCCCTACGAAGAATCTCCTGTGCTTTGGCATCCCCCTCAGCCGCTACGCGGGACACGGCGGGGCTGAATGCAGCGATCTCCCTCCTGTGCAAGGGTTTCTGATACACGGTGTGCACGAAATCCCACAGGTTGGTAAACTGGAACATGTCGCCAAGCGCTTGCCTCAAGGCGGTGGGCGGATCGCGCCCATCCTCGGCGCGTGCCACCGCACGCATCCCCTCGATAGCGATCCAGTAGGCGCCTCCCTCATCTCCAAAGAGCCCGCCCCAGGCACTGGCCGTCGCCTGTTCCCCATGCTGGTCAAAGCCCTGGGCTACCGCACCCGTACCGGCGCCGATGGTGACCCCGCAGTCAAAACGGGTAAAGGCCAGTGCCGCGTACCACGCCGAGAGACCCTCCTGAGCATGCTGCAACGATACAAGGCCTGTCTCCTCCCGAGCGATCTCCTCAGCCAGAGCGCTCGGCACTGGTCCCGTTAGTACTGCCGCCTGTGGTGCGCGTGGCGGCGATCCGGCCGCTTGCCACGCCCCCACGATGGCGTCGGAGAGTGA
>CAYQDH010000191.1:0-9425 GCA_964416075.1 uncultured Anaerolineales bacterium
GATGCCCTGGAAAGCGTTGAGGATCCATGCGGCCGGCGTCAGGTGCCCCACGGCCGTAAAACCCTCTTTCTTTGCCTCCACACAGCCTCGAATGAGCTCCTCCTTGGTATGTCCGAAAACATGGTAATAGACCCGCGCCTTGTCCCGGCATTTGCCTCCCAAAAGCTGGTAACAGGGCACTCCGAAATGCTTACCCGCAATATCCCACAAGGCGATATCGATCGCGCTCAGCGCTCCCATGATTGCCGCGCCCCGGAAATGTGTGCTGCGATACATGTATTGCCAGTGATGTTCGATGCGCAGCGGATCCTGGCCTATGAGGTATGTTTTAAAGGCCTCCAGCGCCCCCGCCGAAGCCTCCAGGAATCCCCAGGCGCCCGATTCGCCCAGTCCCGTGATTCCGGCATCGGTATGCACGCGCACAAACAGATAACGATCGATCAACAGCGTCTCCACATCGGTGATCTTCATGGCATCCCCCAGTCGACATGATGCACCGTAGCCGGCGCCCATCCAATATATGTATCGATTATCATCGCCTCCGAGCCGCTGTCAACGACTCGGAACCCGTGAGCCCGCAACCATCGACGATTGGCATGGTACCACCACAACACTATAATTCTGTGGCCGCCCACAGCCGGGTGAGGCATCGGCCGTGGGTCGTATACGGAAGGAGCAGATATGAAACAGCAAGACCAAGGGACCTCTGCTGACCGCTATACAACCATACCTCGCACGCTGGTCTTTGTTCGCCATGAGGATCTGTTGCTTCTGTTGCGCGGCGCTCCGCACAAGCGGATCTGGGCCAACAAGCTTAATGGTGTGGGAGGACACGTCGAACCCGGCGAAGACCCCTGGCGCGCCGCACAACGAGAGGTGCTCGAGGAGACGGGTCTGCAAGTGCGCGACCTCCGGCTTGGCGCGGTGGTTCATATATCGGGCCCGAGCACAGGACGCGGGGTCATGCTCTTCGTCTTTCTGGCTCACGCGCCATCGACCAATGTTCGCCCCTCCCCTGAAGGGGAGTTGGCATGGTACCCCCTGGACGCGCTGCCCTGGGGCGACATGGTGGATGACCTATCCCAGCTCTTACCACGTATAGTGGCTGCGGAGAGCGCCAGCCGGATCATCTATGGCTTGTACACGCCGGGCCAGGACGGGCGATTGGCATTTGCTTTCCATTGCTCGTCATAACCGAACCCAGCAGTGTGGCCCTCTGGATTTTGTGTGCTATAATATCTGATGCGTGTCTTGTCATATCCAGACGCGCAGAACAGACAAAGGATTCTCTCCGGGTGACATGCCTTTTCGCATAACGGTTGATCGCGTCAACGATTATGTCCTACAGCGACAACACCTAACGTCCGTTTCCCGGGGCAGCGACGTGCTCTCTGTAGCGCGAGATATCGGGCCGATTAGGGCTATTCCGGCCATAACCAGTTACCTTTCGCTATGGGCTCGTTGCGATGATCTCCGGCGGCCCCAGTTGGACGATGAGCTGTACCGCGCGCGGGCCCTTGTGCGTGTCCCAGCTATACACAGCCGCGACTATATCATCCCAACCGATCACCTGCCGGCCTATTTCCGGGTGAGCCAGTCTATCCTGGGAACAGCACTGCAGGACCTGGACAGCTTGTTCCCCACATCCGTGGCGGGCGCCCAGGGTACCCCGTTCGGCGCCAACCTGACGCAGCGCGTCCTGGAAGTGATCAGCACGTTGGGTTCATGTACCATCGATGAGTTGAACGAGTGGTTACCTGTGCTCAGGAGCACTCTGGGAAATGGCTCGGATTCCTCTGTAACGGACCACGGTCGATGGGGCGCCCGCCTGATCCCCACGCTCTGCGCTCAAGGACTACTGATCCGAGCCGAACCGGTTGGCGGATGGCGGAGCGAGCGTTATCGCTATGCTACCCTGGCTTCGTGGTTGCCAGATGTAGACCTGCACAGCCTCTCCTTCGAGGAGGCCCTGCAGCAGGTTGTGCTGCACTATGTAACAGCCTTTGGACCGGTGTCTGTAGGCGATATCCTCCGTTGGTTGGGGGGGATCCCGCGCCAGCAGGTGGTGGCCACATTGATGGGCTTGAGAAGTCAGCTGACGCGCCTGCAGATCGAAGGCTTTCAAGGCGAGTACTTTTTCCTGCGGGACGAGCTAGACGCCCTGCTGGCGGAGCGGCCCGCAGACCACGACGCGATCCTCTTGCCCGCTCATGACAGCCTGATGAGTGCGTATAGTGACCCCAATCGTTGGACCTTTAGCTACGAACGGATAAACCAGCCGTACAGCTCCCGTATCTACGATCGTGCGGGCGAGGCCGTAGGCACTGTCTGGCTCGCCGGCGCCATCGTGGGCACGTGGGGCATGCAAATCAGGGAAGCACGCATCAGCGTGCGCTTTTTCGAGCCTCAGAATCCTGAAGCGTTGGCCACGGTGGGCGAGGAGGCTCGCCGGCTGGGACGATGGGCCGACTTGCAGGATCTCGAGCTGGATATCAAGACCTTTGCCGAGGAAGAAGCCGACGAAGAAGACCTATCCTTGATCAAATCGGCTTGGGGCCATCGGCCGCTCCAGTAGCTCGCTCGATGGCTATCCGCGCTCAAGACCGGAATGTGAATGGCATAGGAGTGATCATCATGCAGACGTTTTACCTACCCACGGAGATCATCACAGGCCGCGGTTGTTTTTCTCAGTTGGGCTACACGGCGGCCCGCTACGGCCGGAGCGTGCTGATCGTTTGCGACGCCAATCTCGCGCGCCAGTCGGACCTGCTGTCGCGCGCCGTGGCCCTGCTGCAGGCCGAAAAGCTCCAGGTAGCCGTCTATGATGGCGTGACGGGTGAGCCCGAGCTGCCCATCGTGGAGGAAGCGATCTCCCTGGCGCGCAGCCATGGGGTAAACTTATGTATTGGGATCGGGGGTGGGAGCGCCATCGATACGGCCAAGGCCGCCGCAGGCATGACCCCTTTGCCCGGCAGCGTGAGGGACTATCACGGCGGGCGTGCGCTGGAGGGTCCGGGCCTACCGTTCATCGCCGTGCCCACCACCGCAGGGACGGGAGCCGAGGTGACCAAGAATGCCGTGCTCATCGACCCGCAGACCGGCATCAAGCAGAGCATTCGCGATAATAGCTGGTTCGCTCGCGTGGCTCTGGTGGATGCGGAGACCACCGTTACCATGCCCCCCTCCGTCACGGCCAGCACCGGTAGCGACGCCCTTTGCCAGGCCATCGAATCGTACACCTCCATCGGCGCGGGCCCGCTCACCGATGCGCTGGCTATGCGCGCCATCGAGCTTGTCAGCGGCAGCCTCACGCGCGCCTATGAGGATGGCCGGGACCTCGCCGCACGCGAGGCTATGAGTATGGGCAGCCTGATGGCCGGGATCGCACTGGTGAACGCCCGCCTGGGCGCCGTCCATGGGCTGGCCCACCCCCTGGGGTCGCACTTTCACATCCCGCATGGCATCATCTGTGGCTTGTTGTTGCCGCCGGTCATGGCCTACAATCTTCCCGCCGTGGGAATCAAGTACGCCGAGGTGGCCCGCCTGATGGGGGAACCCGTACAGGGCAGGAGCACCGAAGATGCAGCTCACCGCGCCGTGGAAAGCGTGCGCGAGCTGGTGACGCGCGTGGGCGTGCCCCTGCACCTAAGCCAGTTCGGGGTGCGCGCGGAGGATTTCGATGGCATCATCGCGGAAGCCTTGACCCAGAGCTCCTTGAAGAGCAACCCACTCAAGCTAGCGGGCGAGGACGTGCGCCGTATCCTGGAAACGGCGCTGTAGCCCAAACCGGTAGCCCAAGCCGGCAGGCGGGGCTGTGTCCGTGGAGGAGGCGAACATGCAAAAAGTGAGTGAGAACGACTGCGCCTATCGCGATGTCAACAGCGGGGTCAAATACCTGATGCGCGGCCCCAAGATCGATTGGGGCGTGATCCTGCTCCTGCCCGGACAAGCCCTTGGCGGCCACTACCACGAGCAGGTGGAAGAGACGTTCTATATCCTGCAGGGCGAGGGCATCTTTGAAGTGAACGGCGCTCCCATGCCTGCCGTGCCCGGCGACGTGTTCCGCATGGAGCCCAGCGACCGCCACAATATCCTGAACCAGGGCGAGCAGCCGCTCAAGATGGTCTTTATCAAATGCCCCTACCTGCCCAAGGACAAGGTAGATATCTAAGCCTCGACATTCGTACACTCGGCGCGGCGGGGGCATCGAGTGGCACGCCCGCGCCGCGAGCGGTCATCTGCGCTGCGGAGAGACCCAGCCTTACGACTCGTACGGCTGGAGGTCTAGGACAGCCTGGTGGATCAGGCCATTGGTAACCAGCCAGTCCGCTTTGTTCAGGGCGTAGGGCTCACCGTGCAAGTCGGTGACCTGGCCCCCCGCCTCCTCCACCATGAGCAAGCCCGCGGCCACATCCCACGGCCCCAACGTGAACTGGAAATAGCCATCGGCCCACCCTGCCGCCACATAGCAGAGCGCCAGGGCTGCACTGCCGCGCGAGCGCACGCCGTCCACGTGCGACACCAGGCGCGCCAGAAAACGGGCGATCATCTCGCGGTAGGGCGCTCGACGCGGCCAATCCAGCAGCACGAGGCTATCCATCAGTCGATCGCGTTGGCTCACCCGCAGGGGTTGGCCATTCAGTGTCGCGCCATGCCCTCGCTCTGCGCTGAACAGGTGGTCCAGCAAGGGATCGTACACCACCCCGCATTGCACCATATTGTTCCGCACCATGGCCACTGACACACTGAATTCGGGCAGGCCCCGCGCGAAATTGGTAGTGCCGTCCAGCGGGTCGATGTACCACGTGGGCGCATCGCCATAATCCTGCCACGCGCTAGCCGTTTCCTCCGATACGAAACGGGCGCCCGCGCACCCACGGCGGATCACGTCCATCGCTGCTCGCTCAGCCGCCAGGTCGGCCTCGGTCACGATATCGCGCAGCCCCTTGCTACTGATGTCATGGGGCCGGGCATAGCGTTCCCGCAGCAGGTGGCCAGCCTCGCGGGCCGCAGCGATGGCGAGATCTAGCATGGATCTCGTATAGCCCGTGGTTTCCTCGACGCGATCGTTCATCAGCGGATACCCGTGCGCGCGATACCTTCGATGAACTGCTTTTGCACAAAGAGGAACAAGACCAGGATCGGCACGATCGAAAAGGTGGCGGCGGCCATGTAGAGCTGAGGCTGCATCCCCGCCTCGGTAGAAAAAGCGGCCAATCCTTGGGCGATGGGACGCATGTTCTCGTTATCGGTGACTAATAAGGGCCAGAGGAGTGAATTCCAGGCGCTCAGAAAGTTGAACATCCCTGTGCTGACCAGCGCAGGCCGCGCCAAAGGCATAGCGATGGACACCAGAAAGCGCACGTGGCCGGCGCCATCGATGGTCGCTGCATCATAGAGATCGTTCGGGATGCTCTTGAAGAACTGGCGCAGGAAAAAGATAGAAACCACGTTGGCCAGCCAGGGCACGATGAGCGCCGCATAGGTGTTCTTCCATCCCAGCTGCGTGATGGTAATAAAGTTCGGGATGAGCAATACCTCAGAGGGCACCATCATCGTGGCCAGGTACATCATGAATACCAGGCTCTGGCCCGGGAAGCGCATCCGGGCGAACGCATAAGCCGCCGGCGCGGAAACGACGATGATCAGCAGGGGTGTAAGCACACCGACGATAATCGAGTTGCGGAAATAGAGGTGAAAGGGAGCACGCCCCCAGGCCTGGACATAGTTTTCCCACATCGAGGGTAGCGCCAACCCCGTGCGAGACATAGCCTCTTGCCATAGGGCGTTCAGCCGCCAGGACCCCCAGAGATCGAGATTGCCCACCACGAAGAACAGCCCCAGGTGCACGAACATATAGATGCCGCCCACCACAGAATCGGGAATGCGCCGCGCAATGAACCATCCCAGGGTCATCCACAAGGCAAATAGGATAACCAGCCACGGATAGATGCGCAGCGTCGCGCCCAGGGCTCTTAGGCGCAGGCCCCATTCTGCGGGAAAGACCGTCGGCGGCGAGGCGATGGCCTCTGCGTAGGTCTTGAACGAGGTGAGCACCATCCACACAAAGGGAAAGATCATCCCCAAGCCACCCACGATCAAAACAGCGTAGAGCAACGAGCGCTTGGCCGCTTTGGTCGTGCGCGGATCGCCACGTGCTTGCTGAGACGATGGCTCCAGTATGTTTACTGACAAGGGCGTACTCCTATTGATAAAACACGCGCCGGCCCACCAACCACTGGTTGACCAGCGTCATGGCCAGGATGATGCCAAATAATACGAAGGCGATAGCCGAGGCGTAACCCCAGCGCGCCGCTGTGTAAAAGCGATCGTAGACCATATAGGTCACGGATGTGGTTGTTTTCAGCGGGCCGCCCTGGGTCAAGACATAGAACATGGTAAAGGAGCGAAAGGCCCCAATGGTCGAGATGATGAGCAGGAAAAAGGTGGTCGGTGAAAGCAGCGGGAAGGTGATCCTCCAGAATATCCTGGACTCGGTGGCGCCATCGATGCGCGCCGCTTCGTACAGATCCGGGGATACATTGAAAAGCCCGGCCAGGTAGATCACCATATCATAGCCGATAAAGTGCCACATGCTGACGATCGATACGGCGATGAGGGCCATGCTGGGGCCCTTTAGCCAGCTTGGCGGCGTAAAGCCCAGCTTTCGGCCCAGGAAGACGAATATCCCGCGCGGCTCCTGCAGCCAGCGCACCGGGAAAAAGGTCTCCAGATGGTTGATCGTCCAATCCACTGCGCCGGGGTTCCAGGCGAAGACGATGGCCACCAGCAGGGCCAACCCCGCGATCAGCATGAGGATCGAGTTGGCGAACGCGCCACGTCGCCGGGTGGTTATGACCAGATATATGAGCCACACACCGGCCAGCGCCAGCCATATATAGATCCACGGAGCAGGCCCGGCCAGCCGCAGCAGGCGCGCCAGGAGCTGAAGGATGCCATTGGCGCCATAGTTGAGCACGCCCGACTGATAGTTGAAAATCCATTGCCAGACCATCGCCGCGGGGACCACGGAGGTGACATAGGGCAGGAAATAGAGGGTGCGGAACGCGGCGCGGCCGCGGATCGGCTGGAACAGCAGATAGGCCAGGACCAGCGCGACAAGCATGGTCAAGGGGACGGTGGCGATCACGTAAAAGACAGTGACGTTCAACGATTGCCAGAACTCCGGATCGTTGAAAAGCGTGCGATAATTCTGCAGACCGATGAAGCGGTCTTTGACGATGCTCCAGTCAAAGAGGCTGATATAGCCAGCCTTGAAAACAGGGAAAATGCCAAAGACGATAATCAATATGAGCGAGGGGAGTAGGAAGAGATAGGCCAGCAGAGCTTCTCGTACGGCGCTCTTGCGTACCAGCGGCACGCTGGTCTGACGGGAGGCGGCTCGCGAGATATCCAGTAATGAGGTCACCGCACCTCCTACAATCGATAGCAACATGAATAGGGGGAAAACCAGCGAGATTCTAGCGCAAAGCCGGGGGCGCGTCAAAAGCGAGACCCACCATGGGCACACGCACGCCAACCACGTGACACCGCGGCCTCACCTTCTTCCTTGACGACCCAGTTCCGTCATGGTAAAAAGGCGGCGAACTCCATGCACTGGTTGCGAGGGGACCTACATGCACGTCCCCTGAGAATATGGGTTCCACCTTGCGGCCCCTTCAGAAAGGACTACCTGCATGCCACAACCGAATGTGCTCTTGATCACGGCCGACCAACTGCGCCAGGACGCGTTGGGCTGCTACGATAACTCGGTCATCCGTACCCCGCACATCGATGCCCTTGCCACGCAAGGGGTGCGTTTCGACCGTGTGTATACCGCTTACCCCGTGTGCGCGCCGAACCGTGTCACCCTAGCCACCGGTCGGTACCCTTCCATCCATGGCGTGCACACGAATGGCACCTTTATGCCCCGTACGGAGCTGACCTTGATGGAGGTGCTGCGACGACGGGGCTATGCCACCTACGCCACGGGCAAGACACACTTTGGCCCGCAGTGGCGCTTTCCTCCCGATGGCCGGCCGCTCTCCGAGCCGGAGCCGGAATGGGCCATCAATCCCCAGCCGGAAGCGTGGGAATTGCCCTGGTACGGCCTGGAACGAGTGTGCCTCACCGAGGACCACCGCGCGGGGCCCTATGCCGATTATTTGCGCGCCCACGGGCTAGACCCCTGGGCCGACCCGCACAGCTTTAGCTATCCCCAGAACATCTGCGTGCGCTCGGCCTATCCCGAGGAACACCACCAGACCACCTGGGTGGCCGACCGGGCGATCGAGTTCCTACAAGAGCATCCCGCCGAGCGTCCCTTTTTTCTGTGGACCAGCTTTGTCCATCCGCATCACCCTTTCACGCCTCCCGCACCCTATGACACGCTGTACGATCCAGCACAGATGCCCTTGCCGGTGTGGGACGAGGCCGAGGTGGACGGTTGGCCTGAGCGGTACCGCTATACCTACCTGCGCGATGGCGATAGTTATGAGGCGGTGGGGATGTATCGCATCACTGATGCCGAGTGGCAGCGCACCAAAGCCTTTTACTATGGCATGGTCAGCCTGATCGATAAGCAGGTGGGGCGCCTGGTGGAGGTGCTCCGCGGGCGCGGCCTATTGCAGAACACCCTGATCGTCTTTACCGCCGACCACGGCGAGATGTTGGGCGACCATCACATGGTATTCAAAGGGACCACTTACGACTGCGTGACCAGGATGCCTCTCATCATCGCCCGGCCGGACGAGCCATCTCCCGGGGCGGTGAGACAGGGATTGGCCAGCGCCATAGATGTGATGCCTACCATCCTGGACCTGGCCGGGGTGGCCGTGCCGGAATCGGTGCAGGGCGCATCGTTGGTGCCAACCATGCAGGACCCCCACGTCCCCGGGCGCGACGCCGTGCTGATCGAGAACGCCGGGGAGCGGCGCTCCGTGCGCACGGCGACGGCCCTGCTCACCTGGCACGGCGAGGGTCGGCGCGGCGAGCTCTACGACACAGCGGACGATCCGCACTGCCTGCGCAACCTCTGGGATGACCCCAACGCTGCCGCGCTACAGCGGCAACTGATGGAGCGGCTCATCCGGTTACTGGTGCAGAACGTGGACCCCCTGCCTCGCCGGGCGGGAGCCTGCTAGCCGCCAGCTATTCCAGTGCCACCTGCTTGCCGGTGCCGAGCGTGTCGTCGTGCTGCGCCAGCCATTCCGTCACCCTTCAGGCACTCATCGCGAGCGCCTGGTGAAAGTCTTCGCACATCGTGACACGGACTTTTGTTCGGCGCACGGCCAAGGCCGTCACGATATCACCAGACCTTTGCCACCTTGGCTTTGAGGTCTTTTAGGCCCCTCACGCCTCTCGCACGAACGCGTTCAGCGAGCGGAACATGAAATAGATGGCCGTGGCGCCGGGGTCCTGGATCC
>CAYQDH010000192.1:0-9411 GCA_964416075.1 uncultured Anaerolineales bacterium
ACGGTGGTGCTTGGGCACGTGACGTTCTCCATCGTATTCGTGGCCCTGATCGTGTAGCATTCCATCTGTGGTACACCCCTGCAAGCCCTCTCGCAGCGTACGCCCTATAGCTAAGCCTGGCTGTGGGGGCCGCGCAGAATACAAGGGCAGGTGCTCATGATTCCCAACCAGTGGTATGTGGTTCTCGAGTCGAACGAGGTCAAGCCTGTAGGTCCACTGTTCACCAGGCTCGCGGCGCCGTCCAACCTCTATATCCTGCACCAGGATCGCCGGGTTGTGAACACCCAACGGCCCAAGCTCAGCGCGCTACGCATGACTGAACAACTGATCCAAGGTGACCGACCGATTGTGGAATACCGCCGGCGCCGCCAGGCGCTCATCGACGCTGCAACACAAAAGGCCTAACATGAGGAAACGTGGTCCGCTAGCTATTCTCTTCGTGTACGTGATCGTCGAGTTGCTGGGCTACAGCCTCATCCTTCCCCTGTTGCCCTACTATGCCAAGACGTTCGGGGGGAGCCCGATCCTCATCGGGCTGCTCGGTGCCTCCAACGCGGTGGCGCAGATTATTGGCGCCCCACTGATCGGGCGTTGCTCCGATCGCTTTGGGCGGCGGCCGCTGCTCATCCTAGGCCTGCTGGCCAGCATGGTGGGATTCATCTTGCTGGGGTTGGCGCGGTCGCTAGCCCTCATCTTTGTGAGCCGCGTTATCGATGGGCTCCTGGGAGGCAACATCGCCCTCGCCCAGGCCTACATCACCGACGTTACCGACGAGAAAAGCCGCGCCAAAGGACTGGGCATCATCGGCGCGGCTTTTGGCATCGGTTTCATCATCGGCCCGGCCACGGGGGGACTTCTAAGCCAGTGGGGCTATGCCGTGCCCGCCTTTGCCGCGGCGTGCTTGTCGCTACTGAACTTGATCTGGGTATTAGTAGCGCTTCCCGAATCGCTGACCCCGGAGCGGCGCGCGGCGCTGGCCATGCAGCCACGCCCTCCCATCACCGCACGCGCCCTGTTCGAGGCGCTGCGCAGGCCCAGGGTGGGGCCTTTGCTGCATACCCGCCTGTTCTATGCCCTGGCCTTTGGCTTGTTCCAGTCCAACTTTGCCCTCTTTGTCCTCTATCGCCTGGGCCTGCAGTCGCAAGCCACAGGCTATATCCTGGCCTACGTGGGCTTGTTGGCCGTACTAGTGCAAGGCCTGGCCATCGGCCGCCTGACAGCGCGTTTTGCCGAGAAGCAGTTGATCTTTGCCGCGGTGGTGGTGATGGCCATAGCGCTCCTGGCCTGGGGGTTCACGCCCAATGTGCCCCTGCTCTTGGTAGTGCTGGCTCCCTTAGCCCTGGCCGGAGGGACGCTCAACACCGTGCTCAATAGCCTGCTTACCAAATCTGTGTCGCCGGATGAGATTGGGGGCACGCTGGGTCTCTCAGCAGCGTTGCAGAGCCTGGCCAGCGTCGTAGCGCCAGCAGCAGGTGGGTTCCTGATTCAGGAAATCGGCCCCTGGTCGCTGGGGGTAGCTAGCGCACTGATCATGGCCTGGCTGACCTCGTTCGTGTGGCGGCACCTGATAGTCAGCCATGACGCATCGACTGGCAACCAACGCAAGCTTGCCCCAGAGGCAGCACAGGCGCAGCCATAGCAGTATCGCGAACCGGAGACCTCGCAGAAATGCCTAGGCCAGCGCAGTGCTTTGCGCCGCCGCCTGCTGGCGGTCCAGCCTGTCCAATAACTTGAGCACCTCCTCGTTAGGCACGATGTCCTGCATCGCGTTGCCGTAACGCTGAAAGCGCACCTGCCCCTCTCTGTCCACGATCAGCAGGGCCGGCATACGTCCCAGCTTGAGTAGGCTGACCTCCTGACGATAAAGCTTGGCCACGGTGTGGTCGGGGTCTGCCAGCCCGACGAAGGGAAGTTGCTCTTGTTCCCAGTATTGGGCAAGGGTCGCCCGATCCTCAGGTGCGACGACGACCACTTCGGCTCCGCGGTCGACGAATTGGGAATAGTCCTGGCGCAACTGCGCCATTTGCCGGCGGCAGAACGGTCAATACAGCCCCCGGTTGAACACCAGCACCACCTTTTTGGCCCCACGATAGTCGGCCAGGCGCACGGTCTGTCCGTGGGTATCGATCAGAGTGAAATCGAGGCTTTTCGTCCCGGCGAATCTGGCCATGCACTACGCTCCTTGCTTGCTGTAGGGTGATGATCGACTGCAATATACACCTGATAGTAGACCTTGCCAATTATTGAGGGAGTTGGCAGAGGGCGTATTCTCAGTAGAATAGCGATATCCCGCGTGAAAATTGAGGGTAAACGTATGAGAGTGAGGTTTGCAGAGATCGAGCCTGCCGTGCGTGGCATCTTGGCCACGCAGCGTTACGCTGTCCTGGGCACCCAAGGAGGGCAGCGTGTAGCCTTGAATCTGATGGCCCTGGCTGCCACGGACGACCTGCGCTATTTGATCCTGGCCACCGAACGCGCCACGGCCAAGTATGCCAATCTGCGGCGCAACCCCCTAGTTTCTTTGTTGGTGGATAATCGCTCCAACCAGGGCACCGACACCCAGATAGCGATGGCACTCACCATCGACGGTTTGGCTGAGGAGATGTCCGGTTCCGACCGGGAGCGGCTCGCACAGGGTTTCCTGGCCAGGCATCCGCAGCTGCAATCCTTTGTGCATTCGCCCACCTGTGCACTGTTCCGTGTCAGCGTAAAGCGCTATGAGCTAGTGCGCGGGCTGTATGACGTACAAGAAGCGCTGCTGCGCTAAAAGCTGGACGCGTCGTGCCGGTGACATGCAAAACGCCACAACGGCGCGACCGGATAGCGTTTCGACTGGGCGCTCGAGATCGAGAGCAGCGGATGCCTTGAGTGGAGGCCAGATGCAAGCACTGTGCTTTCTGTTGCCTCGGCCATCGTTCGACCTTGCACCAGCAACACGGGCAGATTTTGAGCGCCTATTTCAGTCCACGCCTGTCGGGGGCCTGGTTGACTATCGCCTCCCGTATCCGAGATGGCCATACCTGTCCTATCTCTGCGATACGAAAGACGTTGTGCTGCACGGCACGCAAAATGCGCAAATTCTCCAGGTCGAGCCTCGCCACGCGCGCGACACCAAGGCGTTCAGCAACCAAGAGGCAATTTACGCCACCACGGATGGAATTTGGGGGATCTTCTATGCCATCCTGGACCGTCAGAAATATCCCCAGATGACGCTTTTCAACTCTTGCTTACGCGCGCGCGTTCCGGCTGGTGTGTTCAGCGAGCCGATATATTTCTTCTCTATTACCCACGAGGTACTGCTCCAGAAACCGTGGTGTGAGGGTATGGTCTACATCGTGCCACGCCAATCTTTTGTGCAGGAAGCTCCGCAGCAGGTACAGGGCGTGGAGATCGTGCTCCCTCATTGGATCAGCACTGCGCCAACTAGCCCCATCGCCAGATTGCGAGTTGGGCCTCAGGATTTCCCATTCCTGGCTCAGATCCATGGACATAACAACGATAAGCTGGTAGAATTGTCCGCAGCTGACCCGGGTGGTTTTCCCTGGCCGCAGGCGTTATTGAGCTAGCCTTGTGCGCACTTGTCTCGTTTGGCTCGGCCGTGACGAATGCTTACACTCATCACAAGATAGCTATTACACACAATCTTGAGCAAATGTGCGGGTCCGATCTTGAGATGACTGTAGTCGCTGGGTACACACGTTGTGTTGTGGCAGCACTATAATCGGCTGGCAAATGGACAACCCCAGCCGCCACAAGTGATTGGTCGATAGGAGAGTGCATCATGCAGATCGTAACGGATAGTGGAACGGACGTGCTTATGTCCATGGAGCAGACGGAGGGATTACAGGTACACATCGTCCCCCTCACGGTTACCCTGGAGGGCCACTCTTACCACGAAGGGGTAGATATCCAGAAGGACGAATTCTATCGCTTGCTCGCAGCCACCCATAGTCTTCCGGTCACATCGCAGCCCTCAGCGGGGAGCTTTGCCGAGATTTACCGCCGCCTGGCAGCCACAGACCCGGATATCCTCTCTATTCACATCTCTTCGGGACTGAGCGGCACGGTCAACGCCGCCCAGGCCGGGGCGGCGCAGGTGCCCGAGGCCAATGTGACCATCATCGACACCAAGACACTGTCAGCCCCAGCCGGGTGGCAGGTAGAGGCAGCTTTGCGCGGGGCCAAGGCCGGTTGGTCGAAGGAGCAGATAGTGGCCTTGGTGGCGCGCGTCAAAGATGCCAGCGACTGTCTATACACCCTGGATGATCTACAGTACTTGATCCATGGTGGCCGCATCAGCCACATGAAAGGGCTGATCGCCTCTCTGCTACACATCAAGCCGCTGATCGGGGTGGAGAAAGAGCGAGGAACCTATGTGCAGATGGGCCAGATGCGCTCATTCAGTAAAGCAATCAAAGGACTGGCTGGCCTGATAGCCAAACAGCACGCGCCCGGCAGCGCCCTGAGAGTCCAAGTGCTTCACGCGAACAACCCCGAGGGGGCAACCACGCTGCGCCAAGAGATCGATCAACTCTTTGACTGCACCTGGCTGCCTGGGGGAATGATGTCGCTCGTGCTGGGTGCGCACACCGGTCCCAGCATGGTGGGGGTTGCCTATGCGCCGCTGGCCGCTTTTGCCGGTATGCCATAGGTATGGGCATGTGAGGCCAACCATCAAGGCAGTCACACTCGCCAGCAAACGATCAGAGTGGGAGGCAGACGAGATGGATTCCAATCAGCTGCGAGTTGTCGGCGTGGCGTTGTTTTTCCTCTTCATCTTTCTCTCCGGTTTCCGGCTGAGTCGTGCTGGAAAGCCGTATAACGCCATCCCTTTTAACATCCACAAGCTGGTCTCACTGGCTATGGTCGTCTTCCTGGCTATCACCGTTTCTCGGACCAGCCAGACGGCCAGCCTGGGTGCGATGGAGCTGGCCGTCATAGCCTTGATTCTTTTCGTCATCACAATAATCTCTGGTGGCTTGATAAGCACGGACAAGCCGATGCCAGCGGCCATTCGGACGCTGCATCACATCACACCATATCCGACCGCGCTCCTTACCGCCTTGACCTTATACCTTGTGCTGAGCTAGGTCACGGGACCTGACCCACACCCCTGAAGAGGAGTCAGCCAAGGGCTCACAGCACATATCGCACAAGCGAGGCAAAGTATGAGCACCCAACAGAAGATATTCTCCTCGCGAGCTATCGCCCAAATGCTGTTTTTCATTGTCGTCATCCCCCTCCTGCCTCTGTTGATCTCCTGGCGTTGGGATTGGTGGGAAGCCTGGGTCTATGCCGCCGTTGGCATCCTGGGCTTTGCCATAAGCCGGCTGCTGGCCGCGCGGCGTCATCCCGACATCATCGCTGAGCGCGCCCGCTTTATGCAGCACGAGGATGCCAAATCCTGGGATAAAGCTCTGGCCCCTTTGGTCGGCCTCGGCGGTGGCCTGATTCCGTTGGTGGCCGGGCTGGATGCCCGGTTTGGCTGGTCGGCTACATTCAGTACACCAATCAGAATCATGTCGCTAGTCATCATCCTGGCCGGATATGCCCTATCATCCTATGCCTTGATCGAAAACCGCTTCTTCTCGGGGATGGTGCGCATCCAGGCCGATCGCAATCACCAGGTCGTATCCGCTGGCCCCTATCGCTGGATGCGACACCCAGGATACGCAGGGGCGCTCTGGTCCTATCTTGCTACGCCCCTGTTTCTGGATTCATGGTGGGCCTTCCTGCCGGTCTTGTTGCTCGCGATCGTTCTAGTCATCCGCACCAACCTGGAGGATAGGACCTTGCAGGACGAACTAGAAGGTTATCGCGAGTACACAAGGCGGGTACGCTATCGACTGTTACCGGGAGTGTGGTAAAGGTCTGATGCGATACTCGGATTGGGAGCAGCGATGCTATAGAAGCCGGATCTTCCAGACGAGCTCCTTGTCGCCTGCCTGTACGACGGCTACGGGGTGCGTGCCGCCAAGCTCGCCTTTCTGCCGCTGGGCGCCGATCTCAATACGGCGGTCTACCGGGCCACCACCGACCTCGGCAGCACGTATTTCCTCAAGCTGAGGCGGGGACCGTTCGCCGAGATGACCGTAGCCATCCCTGCCTTTCTCGGCGACCAGGGGATGCGGGAGATCATCGTGCCCCAAAGAACTACCGCCGGGCAACTGTGGCATCGCTGGGAGCCAGTTACAGTCACCCTCTACCCTTTTGTCGAGGGCTCGGAGATGGTCTGGGTAGCGCGCAATGCGCACAGCCCGACCCCGATTTGAGATGATCCTGAGACGCCGGCATGGTATGGTAAGGCTGTGGCGACAGCCAAAGCTGATGAGGAGGATTTGCTCATGATCGAGCTACCCGAAGCAGTAGTCATCGCGCGACAGATCACAGAAACCTTGGGAGGCAAGCGCATCGCGAGTGCCGTGGCGAACGCCTCGCCGCACAAGTTCGCCTGGTACACGGGCAATCCGGCGGAATACAACGACCGGCTCGCGGGCAAGGTGATCGGGACGGGGCAGGGCGTCGCCGGGAACATCGAGTTCCAGGCCGGCGATATGCTACTTGTTATCAGCGCGCCGATCCGCCACCACACCCAGGGCGAAAAGCGTCCTGCGAAGCACCAACTCCTGCTGGAATTTGAGGATGGCACGGCCATCAGCTCCAGCGCCCAGATGTGGGGCGGCTTCTTTTGCTTCCCGGCAGGCAGTAAAGGCGGCTACCCCGACTACGATATCGCCAAGTCGCGGCCCTCGCCGCTGACCGACGCCTTCGACCGGGCCTACTTCGCCTCGCTCTTGAGGGTCGATACGCTCAAGCTATCGGCCAAAGCGTTCCTGGCCACGGAGCAACGTATCCCCGGGTTGGGCAACGGCGTGTTGCAAGACATCCTGTGGACGGCTCGCATCCACCCCAAGCGCAAGATGAGTGAACTGTCAGAGCCGCAGATCGATGCCATGTACGATGCCGTCAAGGGAGTGCTAATGGCCATGACCGCCCAGGGTGGGCGCGACACCGAGCGCGACCTGTTCGGGCAGCCGGGCGGCTACAAGACCATCCTGAGCAAGAACACGGTGGACACCCCTTGCCCCGCCTGCGGCAGCATCATCCTCAAGGAGCCTTACCTAGGCGGCGCCATCTATTATTGCCCCGAGTGCCAAGAGTTGTAGGACCGTGAGCTATGGACAGCGCATTTTCTCAGCAGGACATGGCCAGGCGTGTATCACGGACCAGCGACTCTACCTGGCTTCCCGGAACATCCATGGCCTGGTCTACATGGACCTCCAGGCGCCCGGGAATCCGCAGCCGAGTATCACCGAAAAGAGATGGGCATGACAACTAGGCCGCAAGAGAAGTTGTACGCTGAACGTAGGTGGCCCGGCGCACGACTACATTGTGCTGCTGAGCTGCTATCGCGAAAGCCTGGTGCAGCGCATGGCCCGGTACACCCCAGAGATCGAGACGCTCATCGACCGAACGCGCTTTATCGCCGTAATGGCTGAGCCCAGTTGGGTGCTGCGCGGCCTCCGTGGCGGGAATCCGTTCTGGTTCACCGTAGGCCTGGGCACGGCGCGCGACATCATGCCCGTTGGCAGCGGGTAGCGAGACTAAGTGGCCCTTCTAGACCATCACCCGCACGGTCGCCATGGCGTACGGGCGCATGGATACATGCATCGCGTGGCCCTCGTAGGGCAGAGCCGGCCCGTTCTCCTCGACCAAGTTGGTCTGGCACGCCCCCTGGATAGACAGCAGGGGCAGTTGAACCGCCACCTTGCAATCCCGCCCCTCGGTCTCCACCAAGCGCAGGATGAGCCCCTGGCCGTCCTCGGCTCGCTTTACCGTGAGCAGCATGACGTTCGGGGCATCGACCCGGATGAAAGAGGTGGTGGAGGCCAGTGCACCCGGCTTCGGGCCCTCCATCCACACTACCGTGGCCGGATTAGCCACTCCCCAACCGGAGTGATGCGCCCACCCCGCCTGTCGCTCGGCGCCGCGCGTGGTCAGGCTGTAGCGGAACAGCGCTTCGCCCGTGTGCACGTTGACAAAATTGGTGCGAAAGTTGTTGTACATCAGCAAGGAGTAGATGTGCCCCTGCTTTAGCTCGCCAGGCTGCAAGAAGGGATGGCCGTAGCCGGGGGGCGTAACGCCGTGGTGCGCGCCAGAGACGTAACCCGGCCACAGGCCGCCGAACTCCGCCATGGGAGCATCCAGCGAAGTCCAGAGCAGGCCACAGGTTTCGTCGCTCACCTCCGCCCAATGCTGCACGGCGTAATAGTCGGTGTTGGTGCCGGGCAACTGGTCGCGCAGCGGCTCGATGACCGCCCCCGTCGCTTCGTAGCGGAATCGAGGGTCCGGCACTTGGAAGGGGAAGGCGCAGTAGAGCTCCATATTCGGCGTCGAGTCGCGCAACAGCCGGATGGCCACGTCGACGCGCTTGATCGTGTGATAGAGCGTAATCTCCTCGGTCACAGCCGGGCAGCCGGCCAGGCTGCCGCGCAGCCGGATCGTGCTGTAAAGAGGGCCATGCTCGGCCAATCCCAGGACCCGCAACGATGCCCCTTGCGCCTCACCGCCCTCGCTGGTGCGCGATAAAAGCTGGGCAAAGCGATGCGGCGCGGCGTGATCGATCAGCTCTCGCCCCAATTCTTTGTCGAACAGGCTGAAGACCGCGCCGTTGGCCGGATCCACTTGCAGGCGGTAGTAAGCGTTCTCCAGACCCTCTGTCGAGGCCTGCGCGGCGGAGGGAAATTCTGGCCAACTGCCACAGGGCGCGAGGCGATAGGTGCGATAACCGGTAGCGGGCAAGCCCTCGGCCATGATCGCGACGTCCAGCGCATGGCGCGGGTCGACCTTGCCCATAGCTACCCGTTCGGCAGCCCAGGGCTGCGCAGCCTGCGGGTCGGCTAGATGCGATATCTGGTAGGGCACAGACTGGCCCGTCTGCACATCCAGCAACTCGAAGGGCTGTTCCAACAGGTCGAGGGGTGGGGACACGATGCCTCGCCCGATGGCTCCCCCGTTGGTCAATACCGGGCCGCTATCCCCTGGCAGGGTCAAGTGCATGGGCATGCTGGCGGGAGCCCAGGCGTGCGGGCAGGCGCGCACCAGGTCTGTGCGCGACCAGGAGAGCGGGTTGAACGCCGTGAGATGGTAGCCCGCATCGGCGTACCTGATGTGGTCCGAGATCCGGTTGGCCGCCTTGGTCAGCACGTCGTGGGTCAGCGCAGCAGCACGATAGGCATAGCCACCCTTCTCGCTGTAGCAGCCATCCTGGGCCGGGCCGCCCGGGTGCGCCATGCCCCAGCAGTGCTCGTCATAGTATAGGGTATCGCGGTAAGCCTCGTTGAGCGTGGCGATCGATGTGGACCATATCACGCTCCTTATATTCATCCTTTGCAGCAAGATAGCGCGTAC
>CAYQDH010000193.1:0-9343 GCA_964416075.1 uncultured Anaerolineales bacterium
ATCCAAGGCGAAGCTGAGCAAGCACAAGCCCCCGGCCGACACGAAAAAGTTGTGCAACACATGGGTCATGATCGCTACACCCAACCCCAATAGAACCATTACCATCGCTTCAAATCTCGAACGACGATACCGAGCCAGGCCGAACCCAATCCCTGTACAGGAAGTGAAAAAGGCGTGGTTAAAGCCAAAGGCTAATGCACGGGCCAACACCACGATACCCCACTGGTTCAGGCCCCCTTGTTGCCAGGCGCCCATAAAGTAGAAGACGTTCTCGGTCATGGCAAAACTCAAGCCCACGACGGAGCCATAGATGATCCCATCCAAGACACCGTCGAACTCGCGCCTGGCCAAGGTATAGAGGCCCCAAAGCGCAAGCCCCTTGGTGATTTCCTCAATCGGGGGAGCCACCAGGCTGGCACTGACGAGATGCTGCTGCCCCGGCGATAGCAGCGCCAGGGATGGATCGAGGGCCAGCTCAGCGACCGCCGATATCAGGATGGCGGGCACTGCGCCCCACACAAAGGCCGCAGTGAGGAGCCCAAGCGGCTCCTTTTCATAGCGATCGATGCGCCAGATCACCAGAACATAAAGTAGCGTAGGAATGACGCCCGCAGCCACGGAGGCCAGGAGCGCCCACAGCGTACCCGTCATCTTGACCCTTCCATCGCCGCTGCTCGACCGAGGATACTATCGTAAAGTGGTGGCCATGGCCATCAGGCTTTTAGCCAGGCGAGCACAAGTGCTCCCCACATGTACGAGGGGCGAAGAGGCGCGACCACTAATGCGGCCCTCTGCCAGGTTGTGTATAAAACTGGTTGCATCCACAAAAGCAGGCATCTCTACATAGGCGTGCCCGATTTCCGAACCCTGATGCGCATCGCTCCCAGCTCCCTGTCGCAGACCGTAACACTCCGCCAGCCTGGCCGCACAGGCGTTATCAGTCGGCAAATGAACCCTCGCATTGAGGACCTCGATGGCGTCGACGAACTCGATGATCTCCATCAGCGCGCCGAACCCCAGCGCAGACCCGTGTCGCGCTCGGTCGAGCGGATGCGGGATATAGACCAGGCCGCCCTGTTGGTGGATACGGCGCACCGTCTCCCGTGGTGTCAGGCCGGGGGCTACCTCCTCGCAAAGAAAGAGACCGATGATCTCTCCGCGTTGGGTACGAATCTCTTCCCCGATAATCACCTGCACAGGAGAGATCTCGCGTACAGCCAGGGCCCCCGCAATACTGTTGTGGTCGGTGATGGCCACCGCGCCCAGTTGGCGCCTTTGAGCCCACAGCACCACGTCGTCACAACTAGTTAGAGAATCGGGAGAAAACGAGGTATGGACATGTAGATCGACTTTCAACGCATCACTCCTGCCATTGATTTGACGAGCCGCCGGTCCTCATGCCTAGGCACGGTCGCCTAGGCACGGTCGCCTAGGCACGATCGCCTAGGCCAACCTGGCCAAGACCTCTTCTCGTACTTGCATTCCAAATCCCGGCGCTTCGGGTGCGTACACATAACCATTTTCGATCCGGGGCTGCTCGGTGAACATACCCGGCCCACGCGGCTTGCCCCCCGTCTCGCACCAGATGGCCGTAGGGGTGGCCATCAGCAAGTGTGCAGTTACACCATCTCCACCGTGGCTGGCGATAGGTATATGATACGCCGCAGCCAACCCGGCGATCTCCATCCATTCACTGGGGCCTCCCGTGCGGCGAGCGTCTGGTTGCAGGACGTCACATCCCCGCGCGGCCAGCAGCTCTTGCACGTGGTACTTGCCGTACTCGTTCTCGCCGGTGGCCACGGGAATATCCAGGCTCGCACAGAGAAGCGCATACCCCTCTTTATCATGCGGCCTCATGGGCTCCTCGAACCAATAAGCGCCCATCTCCTGGTAAACCTTGCCCCGCCTGAGGGCCTCCAGCCGACTCAGGACCTGGTTGGCATCAACCATCAGGATACCATCCCTGCCGACAATCGAACGGGCCACCTCGATGCGCTGTATATCCTCTTCCAGGGTCCCTCGTGCAACTTTGATCTTGACCCCCGGCATCCCATCCTCCATGGCTCGAGAGATGGCCTGCTTAAAGCGGTCCAGCTGCACATCATCATCATAGTACCAGCCCACCATGGCATAGGCAGGGATGCGGTCGCGACAGGCGCCCAGCAGCTTCCACCCCGGCACCCCCAGGGCACGGGCCATGATATCCCACAGCGCCGTATCCAATCCCGTGAGTGTGAAATGAGCGATCCCTTCCACACCCACGTACTCGATCTCGTGGGTCAAAAGCTCGCGCAAGCGCCGCGGAAGAAACGGATCCGCCCCAACGAGCACCGGCGCGAATTGCCGGTCGATCAGCAGCTTGATGGCTGTGGCGGCCTCCGCCGATACGCCTAGGCCCACATAGCCGTGCCCTGTGATCTGGGCATCTGTGGCCAAGCGAATCACCACGCCCGCTCGCTTGCCAAAGTGGTGCTGCGCATCCGAGTACGAACCGCCCTCTGGAAAACGCAGGAGCAGGGTCTGCACATCAGTAATCTTCATAGCCATACCACCTTATTGGGCAGGCCGGGCTAAGAGTCTCGCCCGGCCTAACTGATCCCAGCCGGCAAGCAGTTCACTGCACCTTGGCGGCATAAATATCCATGATCGTGCCCAAGAAGCGCAATGCGTCCTCCTTGGGGCGCTGGAAGGAGTTTCGACCAATGATGGAGCCGAACCCTCCTCCATCGCGGATGGCCCGAGCCTCGTCATACACGGCAGCGTCATCCTTGGCCGGCCCGCCGGAAAAGATGACGACCCGCCTGCCATCGAAGGCGCTCTGCACCACATGGCGCACCCTGTCCGCCAGGGTATTGATGGGGATGCCATAGCGCTCGTAGACCTTGCGCGCCGCCTCCTGCTCGATGTGCGCTGTGGGCAACTTGACCTTGATCAGCGTCGCTCCCAGTTCCGCAGCGATGTGTGCGGCATAGGCGATCACATCGATGGCTGTTTCCCCTTCTTTGCTCAACATGCTGCCGCGAGGATAGGACCATACCACAACGACTAGCCCGGCTGCCTTGGCCTCGCGCGTCAGCTCTGCCAATTGCTCATACAGAGAGCGAGTATGTGCGGTGCCAGGATAGATGGTATAGCCGATGGCCGCGCACCCCAGCCGTAGCGCATCCTGCACGCTTGCTGTCATAGCAGGAGATGGATCCGGGTCGTCGTGCAGTGTGTCGTGGTTATTGGCCTTGAGGATGAGAGGCACCTGCCATGCATAGTCGGCGGCGCCCGCCTCCAGAAAACCCAGTGGCGCAGCATAGGCGTTGCACCCAGCATCGATGGCCAGTTGGAAATGATATGCAGGGTTGTAGCCCGGGGGGTTGGGCCCAAAGCTGCGCGCCGGGCCGTGCTCGAAGCCCTGATCCACAGGCAAGATCACCAGCTTGCCTGTTCCTCCCAGACGGCCATGATTGAGTAGACGCGCCAGATTAGTCACCACACCAGGATTTTCGCCGCGATACCAGCTCAAAATCTCACGAATACGATCCGTCATGTAAGTCTCCTTTCCACTGCCCGCAGGACCCCTTGGCAAACCAAGGTCCATTATACACCATCTTGATCCAAACCAACCACCCGTAATGATCGGTCTTGCCGACGTCGCCCTTGCAACCACTGCACGGTTGCAGGTTGTGAGCGACAGAGTACCACTAAAAGCAGCAGAGGGCCGGGCACTGAAATCGTGCTCGGTCCTCTGCCTTGGCTTTTCTTGGCATCGTTCCAGAGACTAGTCCAAGGTGCGCAGCTTGGCCAGCCCCTCGCTAACGCTGATCCGACCCTCTTCGATGGCCCGTAGTATCTCCATGCGCTGGCTGGCTGTCGACTCTTCGCCCCGAGCCGGGGGCGTCTCTTCAGTACCTGCGCGGGGCACTCGGCTCTCCTCGACCGCGAAGGGCTCCGCCACCGATGCTCCCCGGGTTGGCAGGGGCTTGGTCTCGTGCACGGTCGTGGAGGGCTCGGGCCGGTTCTCCTCAGCCCAGGGCGATTCGACGCCTGCTCTCGACGTAGGCTCTTGTGCTGCCAAGGGCTCCTCTGCGGCCCACAGCCCCTTGGATGTCCTGACCGATACGTCTCCGCTCGTAGAGCGCATATTGAACGCCGGCCCTCCGCCATTGATGCGCGCCTCTAGCTTGCTTCGGCCCTGTGACACGACTTCGTGGGGCAGCTCGCATTCGAAATCGCCGGATAGGCTCGAGCTGTAGATCGTGCACCCCTGGCCCGATGGCAGCCACAGCGTCAAATCGCCACTTACGCTGCGCACATCATACTCTCCCTGGGCCTCCAACGAGGTCTCGATCTCCACATCCCCACTGACCGTATCGATGCTCACGCTGCGTAGGCTAGACTGGCGCACCTCCAGATCTCCGGAGACAGAGTGAGCCTTCAGATCACCCCGCACGCGCTGGATATTGACATCGCCCGAGGTGGTCTGCACGTTCACCCCGCCCGTAATGTCCTTCACCCGGGCATCACCACTGACGGACCGCAACACCACGTTGCTATACCGTGGCGCCTTGACCTCGACATCACCCGCACCTGCAGGCTTGGGGCTGATGCGCAAAGTGGCCCCTTCCTGATGCACCCTGGCTGCACGCCCCGACGACTCTACCTCAACCCGGGGCTCTTCCCAGCCTTCGACTTTGGCATCGCCCGAGGATGTCTCGATGATGACCACACTCTCACCCCTCACCGCAAAACTCTGAGCTTGCTCTTCGTTATTCATGGCCCTACTCCACATAAATCTCTACGTGCTCGCCGTCTTCCTCGTCTTCCACGTCGACGATCTTGCCGCTTGCGCCTTCCTTGACCGCATTCATGATCTCTTCCATCTGCACGCCCGAAACCTCGGGCGCGAATTTGGCGCCTAGCCTCATTCCCACGTTCACCAGGCTCATGGGAATATTGACGTTCACCTTGCTCTTGCCCGTGCGCATATCGGTAACGCGCACGCGAAACCAGCGAGATTGCCCGCCACTCGACCTGGCCTGTTCCTTGCTTCCTGCGGCTTCGATGGCTTCCAACAGCCTGGCGCCCTCTTCCGCCGAAATCTGGCCCTTTTCGACCATCTTTAGGACCTGCATCCGTTCTTCAGAAGTACTCATCTCTCTTACCTCACGATCTTGTTACAGGGGTGTCGATACCCCTCGCCTCCGCATGCCAGCAACGGGCCCGGGCCTGTCGACAAGGAGGGCCCTGCTAGCTGCGTGGAAGCAACTCCAGAACCATTTGGTCCAACACACGCAGCGTGCGAAACCCCAATCTATGGTACGCATCGATAGCCTCAGGGTGCGAGGCCGAAACGTAGCTGCGTACACGTTGCCGTGGCAACGCTTCCCCGAGAGCCAACAGCCCCTCGATGAGAACGGCTTCCCAGGGGCCGCGCCGCTCCGGCAACACCCGCAGGTCGAGCTCATAAGGACCACGAGACAGATACGTCGTTAGGGAGCCGTAAGCCACAATTCGGCCCGGTACTCCGGGCCCGAACTCCTCCCCGACCAACTCCTGGCAGCGTCGCCCCTGGGCAAACATATCTCGCATCTGTCGCAGTTGCCAGCCCAAGCCACGACGGAACTTGCGCACCTGGATCGGATGCTGTGCGAGAACTTGCCAAGGTGTGCTGGCCCGGAATAGCGCATACAGGCCCTGCTGATCCAATGCTCTCACGCCCCTTAGTGGGTAGGTGGAGGCCCCGATCGAAATAGGCCACCCCTGACGTGGTAATTCCAGCTCGCTCTGCGTATCGTACGTACGGAATCCACGGTGCTGGTACAGAGATAGCGCCGTCACATTGTCGCTGCGCACCTGCAGATACACGCGGCGCCCAGCATGCAGCCGAATATGCTCCAGCGCCGTATCCACGAGGCGCCCGGCGATGCCTCGCCCCCGGTACTCGGGCAACACGGCAACATTGCTGATGCTCCAATCTCCCGCCTTGCCGCTCTCCGCAGTGACGCTGACATTGCCGACGAGGCGCCCGTCCTCGATCCAAACATAGCCCTTCAGCAAGGACGAGGCCGGCCCAGTGAGCCATAACATGGGGCCCCACAGGGCCATCTGCCGCATATCGTGCACCATATGGCTCCCTGTGATCGAGAGCTCGGCACCAAAGGCCGTCTCGATCAGCGTGGCCAAGTCACCCAGGTCATAGGCCGGGTTAAAGGGCCTGATATGCGAGGGTGGTGCGGTTTGCTCCTCAAGAGTTCCGACAACCATTCTACCTGGCCTTGAGGAGATTGACGGCTTCCTCAGACGTGATCTCTCCCGCAGCCAGTTGGTCAAGGATCACTCTCCGCTGCTCGGATGTGAGCGCCGAGGCGCTTTCTTCGCGCACCTCATAACCCAGGGCGCGGATCACCTCGTTCAAGCGGTTGCGCACCGTGGGATAGGAGATGGCTAATTCATCTTCGACCCGATTGATCTTGCCCTCGCACCGGATAAACGTTTCCGCAAACTCGAGTTGCTCCGGCGTAAGCTGATAAAAGCGCCCCAGGCTAAAATGGCCCTGGATGGTGGTATCGCACGTGCGGCAGTGCAGGGCGGTCACTTCCAGGGTATCGTTACAGATCGGGCATCGTCCGATCACTGGATGTGCCATCTCGCACCTCTTTCGTTGCCACGTACCACAAGAGCTGCCTCACTGTTGATCATTATATCACAAGACCTCAATTTTGTCAATAGTGTAATTAATAATATCAATTTATAGGTGAGAATTGTTTAACTCTCCTGTTTCGCCAAGTGACCACGCAGGGTCACATCACCCACTAGAACCTGCCGAAGCGACCCATCGGCCACGCGCAACAGCAGGGCGCCGTCCGCATCCACATCCTCGGCCCAACCCTCGATCATCTCCTGAGGCGTGCCCACTTGGACACGCTGACCCAGGGTAACCAGGCTTCGCCGCCACACCTCGTGTGGCGACCAGCCCCCCGCCATGCAGTCGCAGAGCTCCTCCATCTTTCGCAGAAAGGCCACCAGAAGATCCAGCCGTGAGATGGTGTACCCCAGCTCGGCACGCAGGCTGGTGGGAGGGGCCATCGCCTCCGGCAGGACGGCAGGGTCCAGGTTGACATTAAGCCCCAGACCCACGACGACATAGTCTAGGGCGCCATCGCGCAACCCCATCTCGGCCAGCATGCCACCTAGCTTTTTCCCGTCGATCACGACATCGTTTGGCCACTTGACTTGCGCACGCAGGCCGCAAGTCCGTTCGATGGCTTCTATGGCGGCCAGCGAGCAGACCATCATCGCGCGGTGGGCTTGTTGGGGCGCTACGCGCGGGCGCAGGATGATGGACATCAAGAGCGCGCTGCCTGTTGGCGAGTGCCAACGCCGCCCTAGGCGGCCGCGCCCTTCGGTCTGGTGTTCGGCCAGCACCACGGTCCCCGCAGCCGCCCCCGCGAGGGCCAGGGCCACCGCACGCGTGTTCGTCGAGCCGATCTCCTCATGGATCTCTACTGCTCGTCCCATCCAACGCGTATCGAGCCTGGCCTGCAACTCAGCAGCAGACAACAGATCCGGCATACCCTCCTTCAGGCTGTCAATACTGTCTGCCCAAAGAGAATACGGCCAACCCAGATGACAGTCAAACAGATACGTGCTCACTCCAGCTCGCCTCAGCCCAAATCCGAACACCTCTCACACTGTTGTTCGTTGGACAAAGGGGGGGTACCTGGAGTATGCTCCGTGCATGCCACCATTCTTATCGAGAGATACCTGGTTAGCGCTAGACATGGCCGGTTGCCCCAACCGTTGCCGCCACTGTTGGTTGGGCGCCCTGCCCAACCGCCGCAAGAGCGAAGATGACCTGCGGCGCATGGTGCAGGCCTTTCGCGACTGGGTGCACCCCGGAGAGACCGTCCCATTTTTCCATGAGGTCGAAGCCCTCACCTGGTTTCGCGAGCCCGACTATGCCACCGCGCGAGGCTCCTATACCGGCTATCGGCGCCTATACGAGCTCGAGCGAGAGCTCAATGGGCGCCCTCCCACCCGTTTCGAGTTGCTCAGCATTTGGCGCCTCGCGCGCGAAGAAGGCTATGCGCGTTGGGCGCGCGAGGTGGGCACGCAAGCCTGCCAGATCACCTTCTTTGGGCTGGATGAGACACAAGATTGGTTCTGCCGTCGCCGAGGCGCCTTTCGCGATGCCCTGCTCGCTACCGATAGGCTCCTGGAGGCAGGCATCCGGCCACGTTGGCAGCTTTTCTTTACCACACGCATCCTCCCCGACCTGGAAGCCTTGTTGTCGTTAGTAGATCGCCTGCGCCTACGCGAGCGCACCGCAGCGCTTGGCGGAGAGTTCCAGCTCTTTATGCACACGCCCGGCCCCGAGGGCGAGGCCTGGGAGATCGAGTATCTGCGCCCCACGGTAGAGGACCTGGCCCGCGTGCCCTTATGGTTGATACAAGAGTCTGCCAAGTATCTGGGACGCGCCCTAGGTGCAGCAGAGATGGAGCTGACGGAAGGGATGCTCTCAGATAACACCACTTGTCCCTCGGCGTACGGTTATCCCGAGCGACTGGGATTCTATGTCGCCGCCAACGAGGATGTGTACAGCAACATCGGCGAGCTGGCGCCTTGGTGGCGGCTGGGTAACATGAGGCGAGACGCACCGGGTACGATCATTGCCAACCTGGAGGAAAACCGCGTGCCGGGTCTGTGGGCCATGGTCCACGTTCCCGTGAGCGAATTAGCGCGCCGGTATGGACGGCGCGAGAGCCGCTTGCTTTACGATCCTGGCGACCTAAGGGCACGCTGGTTGCGCCTGTGGTGCCAGGAACATCAGGAGTATAGACCTCATAAGGAGGGCCGCACATGAGCCAGATGAACAGTCGCGAGCGCGTGATCCGTACCATCGAGAGGACCTGCCCTGATCGCGTGCCTCTCACCCACGCCACCCTGCCTGGCGCCGCCGCTCGCTATGGACAACTCCTGGATGAGCTATACCGTCGCTATCCATCCGATGTGCTCAACGTCGGTGGGGCCACTGAGGGCGAGTACGGACCCCAGATCGGCGTGCCCAGCCGCGACACGTGGGGCTCGTTGTGGGTGCGATATAACGATGAGCACAAAGGGCAAGTGGTAAGCGGACCACTGGAGGATTGGGATGCCCTCTCGTCGTACGAGCCTCCTGATACAGCGAGCCAGGCCCTTTTCGCCGCGCTGGAGGCCAGAATTCGGAGCAATGCGGGCGCCCTCTACACCTACGCCGACGGCGATTGCCTCTGGCAGCGCATGTTCTATCTACATGGCTATGCCGCGACGCTGGAGGATCTACTGCTACATCCCGACCGCTGTATTGCCTTGC
>CAYQDH010000194.1:0-9337 GCA_964416075.1 uncultured Anaerolineales bacterium
GGGCAAGCGATGCGCGGGAGCCTATGCCTTGAAGACGATGCTCAAGCATGGCACGGTACTGGTGCTCGGCTCTGATTGCCCTGTGGAGGTGATCGACCCCCTGGTCGGCATCCATGCTGCGGTGACGCGCCGCCGCATCGATGGTTCTCCTGGACCTGATGGTTGGCGCCCGGAGCAGCGCCTGACGGTCGAGGAAGCGGTGCGCGGCTTTGGCTGGGGGCCCGCCTACGCTGCGGGCATGGAAGACAGACTGGGATCGCTGAGCGTGGGCAAGCTGGCCGACATGACCATCCTGCAGGAAGACATCTTTTCCATCGATCCGATGGAGATCCCGTATATCCCGGTGTTGGGGACCCTGGTGGGTGGCCAGTTCGCCTGGCGAGACGACTCACTGTAGTCCTGGCACCAGCCCCGGCTCAGTTGCCCCCGTCCGCGATGCGTACGACCGTGGTAAGGATGAAATAGATGTGGGGAATCAGTGCCAGGGAGACGAGCCCATGGAAAAGGTCGACCGACCTGATGCCGTGGTTCCCCACCCGAATTCTCAGCTCCTGTACGCCAGGCTGCGCCAGGAACCAGGACAGCACGAACAAAAGGGGCACAAATTGGCCCAGTACAAAGCGATTTCCACGCCCGATGGGCATGAACCAGGCATATAAAAGAGCGTAAGCGACAAAATACGAGATCAGGTAGAGCGCCAGGAATGGCCTCCGTTGAAAAGAGGCTCGAGTCTCCCGCCAGGTGACCAGGGCGGCCACCAGCGCCGCCAGAGAGAACAAGACCAGGTATAGGAAATAGCCGTACGCGAATTTGGGCGTGTGGGCTGCATCGTTCAGCATGCGGGTTGCGCCGGCGATGATCCTATCCAGCATTTGGCGCACGCTATGCTCCCGAACGTATTTGCCCAAGGATGGAATCTGGTCCGCGGGCATATCGGGCCAGCCAAAGCGATCGCCATAGGCTCGGGTGCCCTCTTTGGCTTCCGCCCAGGAATCGTACCACATGTAGAATGTCGAGTTTACGTTATAGAAATAGTGGCCAAAGACCCTTTTGCTGACGCTGATATAGGGATAGATCACCGCCAGGAACACCACGCCAACCAGCGCGAGGCACAACAAGGGCCGGAGCAACACGCGGTGGGCATCCGCCTCCCCGGCGCGCACCCGGCGGCGCCAGTTTCTGAGAGCCTGTAGAACTGCCCAGAAGATTAAGAGGGCCACGCCTGGTAACACAGATGCCTTGACCAGGTGCCCCAACCCCCACACCACGCCAGTGAGCAGCGCCCGTCGCCATGTCGGACGGCGCAACATCTCCATGGTCATCACGAAAGCCATGAAATTGAGACCATAGAAAAGTAGCTCTGATTGAAAATAGGGGGCCTTGACCACGAACACCGTGAAAGCCGCAATCAGCAGCAGGTTCGTGGCGGCGTGCCAGGCCAGATAGTGGCGGGACACCGCATAGATGGAGACAAGCACCACGATGGAGAGGATGACGTTCAGCCACTTGCCGCGCACAAAGAAATCCTCATCGCTCATCCCCGTCCGGTACAGCAGCGACTGTAACGCGGGATATAGGGGCATGCGATTCCAGTCACCCAGATAGCGATAGTTGCTCTCGCGCATGGACCGGGCAAAGGCCATGTAGGCGCTCTGGTCCGAGCGGGTCCAATCCTGGTTCATAGAGCGCGATTGCTGCACGGCGCCATAGACGTAGAGCGAGGCCACCACAGCCAGGAACGCAAGCAGCAAGGCTTGGCGTCCCATCTCGTTCATCTTCATGCCTCGACCATCCTCACGTGCAAGATCGCTGCTAACATCGGAAATCGCCGCTTCTCGTAGCGCCCTCCTTTGCCTCAGGGATGGTCATTATAGGGTTCGGATCGAACCGGTCAAGTTGTGGTGCAGCCCTCTACTGAAAGCATGTTATAATAGCCCACGGATCGACAGGATTCCATCCCAAAGAAAGGATCTCTAGATGCCAGACCGCCCCAATATCGTCTTGATGATGGTGGACCAGTGGCGTGGCGATTGCCTTAGCATCGACAGCCACCCGGTGGTGCACACCCCCTACCTGGACCAACTGGCCCTCGAAGGGACCCGTTTCGGGCGCGCGTACTCGGCCACACCCACTTGCATCCCGGCGCGCGCGGCCCTCTTTACCGGACAAAGCCAGCGCAGCCATGGCCGCGTAGGCTATCAGGATGGTGTGCCATGGGATTATGCCACCACCCTGGCCGGCGAGTTCACCCGCCATGGCTACCAGACCCAGGCGGTGGGCAAGATGCACGTGTACCCCGAACGATCGCAGATGGGCTTCCAGAACGTCATCCTGCACGATGGCTTTCTGCACTATGCTCGCCGGCGCGACCGCGACTATAGCTTGGTCGATGATTATACTCCCTGGCTTGTCGAGCAGCTCGGTCGTGGCGCGGACTATTTTGACCACGGCGTCAACTGCAACTCGGTGATTGCGCGCCCTTGGGATAAGGCAGAATACCTGCATCCCACCAATTACGTCTCTTCGCAGTCCATCGACTTTCTGCGGCGCCGAGACCCTCGCAAGCCATTCCTGCTCTTTGTCTCCTTTCATCGTCCCCATCCTCCTTACGATCCGCCCGCGTGGGCCTGGGAGATGTACCTGGAGGAGCAGATGCCGGAGGTCCCCGTGGGAGACTGGGTCAGTATTCTGGCGCCCTATGCCAATCCGCGGCGCCCCGACGCCTTTGTGGGCCACATCGACCCACGCGTCCTGCAACGAGCCAGAGCCGGGTACTATGGACATATGACGCATATCGATCACCAGATCAATCGCCTTTGGGAGACTCTCGGCGAGTACGGCCTGCAGGATACGACCTACGTCTGCTTTACCTCGGACCATGGAGAGATGATGGGCGACCACCACCTCTTCCGTAAAGGCTACCCCTATGAGGGGTCGGCGCGCGTGCCGCTCATCCTCAAAGGGCCCCGGGATAGCGGCATCCGCCGCCAGGCCACCTGTGACCAGGTCGTGGAGCTACGCGACATCATGCCCACGCTGCTCGACTGCGCCGGACTCCCAGTGCCCGAGGAGGTTGAGGGGCGCAGCGTGCTCCCCCTGGCCCGAGGAGAGGCGACGGCGTGGCGCCCTTATCTGCACGGGGAACATACCATCCTGGGCCAGTCCATGCACTTTATCACCGATGGACATGAAAAATACGTCTGGTTCAGCGGCAACGGGCGCGAGCAGCTCTTTGCACTGGATGATGACCCCCAGGAATGTCATGACCTGGCCGGACAGACTGACGCGGCAGGTCGCCTGGGTCAATGGCGTGAGGCACTGATCCACGAGCTGGTGGGCCGTGAGGAAGGCTTTACCGATGGCCGGACGCTCATCCCCGGCCGGCCGGTGACGAACCTGCTATCGCCGCTGCGGGGGCAGGACAAGTGAACACATCCGCCATGCACCAGCCCGTGAGAGATTTGCATCTGCATTCCAACTGCTCAGACGGCCTGTTCGACCCCCTCGCCCTGGTAGAGTACGCCGCGCGTTCCGGGGTGCAGGAGATGAGCCTGACGGATCACGATACACTGGCCGGCCTGGAGGAAGCGCAAAGCAGAGCCTCGTCGCTCGGCCTGCGCTTTACGCCCGGCATCGAGTTCACCTGCCTCTTTGGCGACCGCGTGGTCCACCTGTTGGGCTACGGGTTTCCCATCCCTGTGGCGCGGGCCGATGGCTCGCTGGTTGCCTACCTGGAGCAGATCAAAGAGCGAGACCACGCCTGGGCCAGGGAAACCTGCCGGCGCAGTTGTGCGGACCCGCTCATCGTGCGTACGCCATCGGGGGTGGAGCATCGCGTCTGCGTACACGAGGATGAGCTGTCATGGGTGAGGGGCACCATGCCGTCACCCTTCCACCTCTCCGTCGTGCTGGCCCGCAAGCTGGCGTCGATCTCCGACGAGCTCGACATCCCAGCCCGGCACTACCAGTATGTCTTTTTTGGGCGGACCGATCCACAGCACAAGGAGCAATCGTTCTGGCCCGAGCTCAGGGAGCGCTACGCCGGTATCTTGGCTCGCTATGGGCTGCAACCGGGCACCCGATGGTGGGTTGCCCAGGCCACGGGCGAACTCTACTCACTGCAAGATGCCATCGCCGTCCTGGGGCGGATCGGCGGCCTGCCGGTGATCGCGCACCCCGGCGAGCAACGCCTGGAAGCGGGGCACATCCGGGCTATGGCCGCGCTGGGTATCAGGGGCGTCGAGGTGTACACCTTCAAGCACAGCACCGCATTCATCTCCGAGCTCGAGGGTCTCGTGAAGGGCCTCGGCTTGTTCGCCACGAGCGGAACCGACTTTCACGATCCCCATCATCGCGCCGAGGTGGGTCTTGGAAAGGATCGTGAGGGCAGGCCGCTCATCAAGGGCGTGTCCCTCACCGATCTGCACCACTTGGGAGCCTACATAGCCGAGCCAAGCTAGATTTGCGGTCCGCGGACCACAAGAGACAGAAAATGGCGATCCTCCCGAGAGTCCATACGGCACTTGCGGGAGGATCGTCGTGTTTATCGGTTGCCTGGGAAAGCGCTTCCCTTACTGCACCTGGATTTCAACCACACCCTTGACCTGCAGCTTGTTCGACATGTCGGGCATGACCATGCTGAATCCACCCTTTTCGCGGAAGGAGACGATGCACTTGTCACAGCCCTGGACCTCTGCCATCGTCGCCTCGGCCGTAAAGCCATCGTCGGCCACAAAGACCACCTTGGTGGCGTCGGCCTTGAGCCCCGCCTTTTCCAGGAGAGCCTTCAGCGAAACGCCCGTATACGTGCTAGCCACGCCCTCTTTGTTCTTGGACTCGGTCTCCATGGTGGGCATAGCCTTCACCTCGGCCTCGGAGAGCGCCAGCTCCGTGTTCACCTTGCCGGTGACCTTGAGCGCGGCGCCTGCGGCAGGGGCCTCGGCCTTGGTCTCGGCGCCGCTGCCCTTGGCAGCCTTCCACGCCGTCGAATCGGCAAAGAACAGGGGCGAGTTGACGCCCGGCACGCCGTAGGCCTGGATCTTTTCCTGCGTGGGCACGGAGATGATCCACTCCAGGAACTTGGTCGCCAAGTCGGCGTTGATCTTGGAGTTCTTGGCCGGGTTGACGGTGATCACCCCATAGGGGTTGAGCAGGATCTTGTCGCCCTCGACCATGATCTCCAACTCGGTCCCCTCCACGGTGCGTGCCAGGTAGGTGGCACGGTCACTCAGGGTGTAGGCCTGTTGCTCGTTGGCCATGGTCAACACGGCGCCCATGCCCTGCCCGGCAGAGATATACCAATCCCCTTGGGGCTCGATGCTGACGGCCTTCCACACCGCCAACTCCTTGGTGTGCGTGCCCGACTTGTCACCGCGCGACACGAAAGGCGCCTTGGCCTCGGCGATCTTTATGAAGGCGTCGGCGGCAACCTTCATGCCCTTGACACCTGCGGGGTCTTTGGCGGGGCCAAGGATGATAAAGTCGTTGTACATCACATCCTCGCGGCGCACACCGTGGCCCGCTGCCATATAGGCGTCTTCCAGCGCCCGGGCATGAACCAGCAACACATCCGCATTGCCATCCTCGCCCAACTTGATCGCCTGGCCCGTGCCCACAGCTACCACATCCACTGTAACGCCAAACTCCTTCTCAAAGTCCGGCAGAATCACATCCAGCAGACCCGAATCCTGCGTGCTGGTGGTCGTAGCGAGCAACAATCTGTTCTGCTCGCCGGTGGGCCCCGCCGGAGCTTCCGCCTTGGGTGCCTCGGTTGCCTTGGGCGCTTCGGTAGCCTTGGGCGCCTCAGTTGCTTTCGGCGCCTCGGTGGCGGGAACCTGAGTGGGAGCAGCCGTTGGGGGCACTGCTGTAGCGGGCGCCGTGGTAGGCGCAGCAGCGGGGGCCTCTGTCGGGGCCGCAGGTACGGCTGTGGGGGCTGGCGCCGGTGCGCACGCAACCACCATCACAGCGATCAACAGAACGGTGAGTAGACGAAACAACGAGCTTTTGAACATGGTTCCTCCTCAGAGAATTAGGTATGACCACAATCCATGATCGGCCGGTGGCAAGCTGGTGCCCGCTTCTCGGGCCGGATGGCCCCGCGCCGATCGACAACCCGCGTCAGTACACCATCTCCCCACGCACGAACGCCCTGGTGCGGGGGTCCTTCGGCGATTCGAAAAAGGCCTCGGTATCGGCCAGCTCGATGATCTTGCCTTCGAGCATCAACGCCACACGCTGCGCTATCCGCCGTGCCTGGAACACGTTGTGCGTCACCAGGACCAGGGTGGTGCCGCGCTCGCGGTTCAGCTGGCGCGAGATCTCTTCGATCAGCCCGACATTGTAGGGATCGAGGTTCGCTGTCGGCTCATCCAGGAGCAACACGTCCGGCTGAATGACCATTGCCCGCGCCAAGGCCACCCGCTGCGCCTCGCCGCCGGACAGCGTGCGAGCCTGCTGATGGGCCACGTGCGATAGCCCCACCTGCTCCAGCGCTGGCATGACCAGATCCGTGGCGTGGTGACGGCCACGCAGCCACAGCCCATACTGCACGTTCGCCATCACCGTGCGGTTCAGCAGGATGGGCCGCTGGAACACGGTGGTCACCCTGCGCGACAGACCAATCGGCATGGTCTTGCCGGGCGCGAACACGGTCCCCTGGAAGAGTATGGTGCCGCTCGTCGGGGACTCCAGGAAATCTAGCAAGCGCAGAAAGGTGCTCTTGCCTGCCCCGCTGGGCCCCACCACGGCCAACACCTCGCCGCGGCGGATATCTAGAGCATCCACTTCCACGACGGAGCGGCCGTCATAGCGTTTGGTCACCTGCCGCAGGCTGTACAGTAGATCGCTCATTCGCCCGTGCTCTTTCCCTGCAAGCGTATCATCGCCACATTGGTGATGAAGGTCAGAAGCAAGAGGATGACGCCCATAGCAATGGCAAGCCCAAAGTCGCCCTTGTTCGTCTCCAACACGATGGCCGTGGTGAGTACGCGGGTGCGGTTCTCGATGTTCCCCCCTACCAGCATCACGGCGCCAACCTCTGAGATGATGCTGCCAAAGCCGGCGATGATCGACACCACCACGCCGACGCGCGCCTCCAGCAGCACCGTGGCGGCAGCTTGCCAGTTGGTGGCGCCCAAGGAGAGCACCTGTTGGCGCAGGTTGGGATCCACGCCCATGACAGCAGCCATGGTGAAACCGGCGATCAGGGGAAAGGAGATGATGGTCTGCGCCACCACCATGGCGGCGGGCGTAAAGAGGGAGGGGATCCAGGACACGCCCAGCCCCCCCAGCGGCCCGCTACGAGAGAGCATCAGGTAGACGAACAGGCCAATGACCACAGGCGGGAACCCCATCCCCGTATAGAGCAAGGCCATCACCAACCGTCGCCCGACAAAGCGTGTCAGGCCCATGATGATACCCACCGGAATGCCCAGGGCAGCGCTAAACAGGAGCGCAGTGCCCGAGACACGCAACGATAGCAGCACGATCTCCATCAGCGCAGGATCGAGGCCAACCATGAGTTGGAGCGCCTGCCGGACGCCGTCCAGAATCTCGCGAATGGTGATACCTCCTTCGAGCAACAAAAATAGCCGGCGTTTCCCCATCATGGCAAGGAAAACGCCGGCTCTGCAGGCCGTCGCTCTCGTTCTCCTTTCCAAAGATGGGGGGTGTAGTCGTTTCCGTCTACGCCGTTTGGCCATCCAGCTGCAAGCCCCACCACCCTTTTGGTAATACCGGGGGGCGTTGCATCTACTGCGGATAGCACGCGATCACACGCCATGACGAAAGCCTGCCCATGGGCTGGCTATCGCTTTAGGCCACGTGATTCGGAGAACCTCATATGTAATTTTCGAACGAGCGCATTATAGCCGCTTCACAGGCAAATGCAAGTCATTTCCTCACGCCGCCGTTATTCTGATATAGTTGGCCTCGCTCACGGGCCCGTGGCGGTACGTTTGCCAGATCAGGTGCATTGAAGCATACTGGTGGCGCCGTACGCAGCAAGAACAGGCATCCCGCAAACACGAAAGGAGCGATCATGGCAGAAGTGCGCGTCGCTTGGGACAAGCTCCAAGATTTCACCAAGCAAGTATTCATCCACGCCGGTATGAGCCCCGAAGATGCAGCGACCGAGGCCGAGGTATTGGTCTGGGCCAATCTACGAGGAATCGACTCGCATGGCGTCCAGCGTATCCCCCAATACCTGGACAGTGTGGCCGCGGGAGGCATGAACCCCAAGGCTAACGTGCGCGTAGAAATGGAGACCCCCGCCGTCATGCTGGTTGAGGCGGACCACGCCTTTGGGCCGGTGGTCACCAAATGGACCATGCAGCGGGTCATCGACAAGGCGCGTGTGGTGGGCATCGGTTGGGCCGTTATCCGCAACACCACGCATCAGGGGGCCATGGGCTACTATGCGCGCATGGCCGCCGAGCAGAATATGGCCGGCATCGCCATTGTAACCAATCCCCCCAACATGGCGCCCTACGGAGCCAAGGCGGCTGGTGTGCACAATGCGCCCCTGGCCATCTCCGTTCCAGGCAAAACACGCAAGCCCTTGGTCCTGGACATGGCTACCAGTGTCGCCGCGGCGGGCAAGATCTCCGTGGCTATCGACAAGGGGATCCCCATCCCTGTGGGGTGGGCTCTGGACAAGGATGGAAACCCGACGACGGATCCGCGCCAGGCCGCCATCATGTTGCCCTTTGGCGGCTACAAAGCTTCGCACATGGCCCTAATGTTCGAATGCCTGACCGGGATCATGGCCGGCAACCCCCTCATCTCGAGCAGCCTACTCAAGACCCGCCAGGTCAAGCGCGGCACTCAGAACAGCGTCGTCGCTGCCGTCAACATCGAGATGTTCACCAATGTCGAATCCTTCCAGGATGACGTCGACCAGACCATCACCGCTATCAAAGGCCTGCCCAAGGCCGATGGCGTGAGCGAGATATTCGTCCCCGGCGAACCCGAAGACAGGGTGGCTGAGGAGCGGAAGGCCAACGGCGTGCCCTTGCCGCCGGGTACCGTCGACAAGCTGCGCCAGGTGGGCGAAAAGATGGGTATCCCACTACCCCCTGGGCTCTAGATACGTCAACGTGGCCGTCGTGCGCCGATTGCGCGTAATGCCGGGTAGATAGGTGCCCTCGGCGGGCGCACGACGAGCCAATACGGGCGTGCCACAGGCCATCGCTTGACGCGCTACGCAGCCCACGGTATCATCTCGGCGCTGGTTCCGGCCTTTAGCGAGAGGAGCAGACGCGTGGTAACAATCGATCCCGATCTTGAGGAGTCTTTGGGCACTCGGCCTCGTGAATGGATCAACCTCATCGTGCGCGTC
>CAYQDH010000195.1:0-9330 GCA_964416075.1 uncultured Anaerolineales bacterium
GAAGGATGGAAAAGGGCATGAAGAATTTGATCAAAGGCGTCATGTTCGATATGGGCGGCACGTTGGAGGACCTGTATTTCGACGAATCCAACGTCCGGCGGACGGCGCACGAGCTGTACCGCATTCTGCAGCGCCACGGAATCTCGGTGGAGCGCAAGCGGTTCCAGGCCCTCCTGGGTGAGGGGATGCTGGACGGCCACCGGGTGATCCTGGCCAAGCCGCTTACTTTTATGAACGAGAGCGGCCAGGCCGTTGGCCCCCTGAGCCACTGGTACAAGATCGCGCCCGAACAGATACTGGTCATCTATGATGATCTGGATCTGCCGCTAGGCAAAGTGCGGGTGCGCCCCAATGGCTCGAGTGGGGGGCACCACGGCATCGAATCCGTGATCGCCGGGTTGGGCTCGCGCGATTTTGGCCGGGTGCGCGTGGGCATTGGCCGCCCCGAGATGGGCGACGCCATCGATTACGTGCTCAACGACTTTGGTCGGGAGCAGGTGCCGGTCATCGAAAAGACCTATGACCTGGTGGAGCAGATTGTGCTGTGCTCTCTCCGCCAGGGCATCAAAGAGGCCATGAATACTTTTAATGGCCTGACGCCCTGAGCTTGAGGTCCGGCTCATGAAACTGCAAGGGTTGTTATCTCTCTTGCGCGAGAATCTCCGCTACCAGGAGCTTCTCGCCTTGTTGCGTGCCTCGGGGACAGATGCGGCTGGCGCCGAGGCGCGTAGGCCAGCCCTCCCGCTTGGCCTGCTGGAGGCGGCGCGACCTTACCTGCTTGCCGTGTTGCAGGCCGACTGGGAAGGCCCTCTCATCGTGGCCTCGGGCAACCCGGAAAACGCCCGCCAACTGGCCGACCAATTGCGCGCCTGGGCAGAATGGCCCGATAAGGTGCTCTACTTTCAGCCCCCCGATCCCCTCTTCTATGACCGTGTGCCCTGGGACCGCGAGACGGCCCATGCCCGCATCGATGTGCTGGCCAGGCTTGCAGCCCTGCGCAGTGATAGCAGCGGCGGCCGTGGACTGGTGGTGGTGGCCCCCGCCTGGGCGCTTATGACCAAGACCTTGCCCCCGTTAGCCTTTCGGCGCGCCACGCGGTCCCTCCGCGTCGGTGAGGCCATCGCCCCTTCGGAGCTGCTGACCTACTGCGTACGTTCCGGCTATGAGATGTCCGTCGTGGTGGAGGACCCGGGGACCTTTAGCCAGCGGGGGAGCATTGTAGACATCTTTCCGCCGAACCACGCGGCGCCGGTGCGCCTGGATTTCTTCGGCGACGAGATCGACAGCCTGCGCATCTTTGACCCCGCCACCCAGCGCTCGCAAGAGCGCATCTCTGAGTTTGTGCTGGTCCCCGCGAGTGAGGCGCTGCCCGAATGGGCCAAGTTTTCTAGAGGGGCGTTGGAGGGGCTCGACCTCGCGGCCTGCAACCATGCCACACAGCAACGGATGGGCGAGGAAGTGGAGCGCATCCTCAGGGGCGAGCATTTCCGGGGCATCGAATACTATATGCCCTATCTCTATCCTCGTCCGGCCACGTTGCTCGACTATGCGCCCGAGAACGCTTTGCTGCTGGTGGATGATCTGTTGGGCCTGGACGTGGCGGCCAGTAGCCTGGAGGAACAGGCGCAGCAACTGCGCGGCGACCTGACCAACGAGGGAGAGTTGCCTCCCAACTACGCCACGCCCTATTTTACCTGGGAGGAGCTCAAAGCCCGCCTGGTCACTGCGTGCAGCGTGAGCCTGGGGTATCCAACCGACGAGAGCGACTCCTTTTTCGACGCCGATACCTTTATCTCGGCGCCGCGCTATGGCGGGCAAGTGCAGCAGACGCTGGCCGATATCGACGAGCTGCGCCTCAAAGGTGAGCGCGTGGTCATCGTGACCCGCCAGTCCGAGCGTATGTCTGACCTGCTGACCGAAAAGAGCCTCTATGTCACGCCCACCCCTGAGGTAGAGTCTGCGCCGTCCCCCGGCAGCGTGATGCTGCTGGATGGTGTCATCGGCGAGGGCTGGGTGTACAACCCCGGCCGGCTGGTCCTGCTCACCGATGCGGAGGTCTTTGGTTGGGTGCGCGTCAAAAAGCGCCGTCCTGCGCGCAAGCGCGGGTACGCGCCGGAGACCTTTTTCTCGGACCTCAAGCCGGGCGACTATGTGGTGCACGTCGAGTACGGCATCGGCCGCTATCACGGGATCGTGCAGAAGGAGCTTGGCGCCCTGCAGCGCGAATACCTGGAGATCGAGTACGCTGCGGGGGACCGCCTGTACGTGCCCATTCACCAGGCCAACCGGGTTACTCGCTACCTGGGACCCGACGAGCGCGAGCCCTACATGCACCGCTTGGGCGGCAACGAGTGGGCGACGGTGCGAGACCGCGCTTCCCGCGCCGTGCGCGATATCGCTGTGGAGCTGCTGGAGCTCTATGCCGCTCGCGCCGTAACCCCGGGCTATGCGTTCTCGGGGGATGTGGCCTGGCAGCACGAGCTGGAGGCCTCCTTCCCCTATGAAGAGACGGAGGACCAGCTCACGGCCATCGAGGCAGTCAAGGGCGATATGGAGCGCCCCAAGCCCATGGATCGCCTGATCTGTGGCGACGTGGGCTATGGCAAGACCGAGGTGGCGATCCGCGCGGCCTTCAAGGCGGTGATGGACGGCAAGCAGGTGGCCGTGCTGGTGCCCACGACCGTGCTGGCGCAGCAACATTTCCACACCTTTCGACGCCGGCTGCGCGCCTTTCCGGTGAACGTGGAGATGCTCTCGCGTTTCCGCTCGCCCCAGGAACAGGAAGAGGTGCTGCAGGGCCTGCTCAGCGGCAAGGTGGATATCGTCATCGGCACCCACCGTCTGTTGTCCAAGGACGTGCTGATCAAAGACCTGGGGCTGGTGATCATCGACGAGGAGCAGCGCTTTGGCGTAGGCCACAAGGAGCGGCTGAAACAGCTCCGCCATCAAGTGGACGTGCTCACTCTCACGGCCACACCGATCCCGCGCACCCTGTACATGGCCCTCAGCGGCGCACGCGACATGAGCGTCATCGACACGCCCCCCGAGGACCGCTTGCCGGTGCGCACCTTTGTCACCGAGTACGAGGAGGGCCTGGTGCGCCGGTCCATCCTACGCGAGCTGGATCGCGGCGGGCAGGTCTATTTCGTGCACAACCGGGTGCTGGATATTTATGAGGTGGCGGCGGAGCTGCGCCGCATCGTGCCCGAGGCGACGCTGGCGGTGGGGCATGGGCAGATGGAGGAGGACGAGCTGTCGCAGGTGATGCTGGGGTTTGCCCAGGGCGAGTACAACGTGCTTTTGTGCACCACCATCATCGAGAGTGGCCTGGATATCCCCAATGTGAACACCATCATCATCGATGATGCCGACAATTTTGGCCTGGCCCAGCTCTACCAGCTGCGTGGGCGCGTGGGCCGGGGCGCCAACCGCGCCTATGCCTATCTCCTGTTCAGGCCGCCGGTCACCGAGATCGCCCTCAAGCGCCTGCAGACCATCCAGGAGGCCGCGGAGCTGGGGGCCGGTTTTCGAGTGGCCATGCGCGACATGGAGATTCGCGGCGCGGGCGAGTTGCTCGGCGCGGAGCAGCACGGGCACATCGCGGCCATCGGGTTCGACCTTTACGTTCGCCTGTTGCAGCAAGCGGTCAGTGACATCAAGGACGCCACCGGGGATTCGATGGAGGCCATCCATCGCGCCCGCCACGCCACGGCCCTGGCCTCGGTGCTGGATATGGGCGCCAGCATCGACCTGCCCCTCTCGGCGTACCTGCCCGACGAGCTGATGCCCGATGTGGCGCTGCGCTTACGGTTCTACCGGCGCTTGGCGCGCGTGGATAGCATGGAAGAGATCGATGCCCTGACCCAGGAAATGGTGGACCGCTTTGGGCGGCTGCCGGAAGAAGTGGGGAACCTGCTCTATCTCTTGCGGGTGCGCGTGCTCGCTGGGGCGGCGGGCGTGCCCTCTATCGCTGCCAGCGAGGGGGAGGTAGCTATCAGCATGCCCCTGGCGCTCACGCCCGACACGGCGAACCGCATCATGGCCGAATTTGGGGGGGTGCGCGCGCGGGGCACGCGCATCTGGATTCCGCTCGACTCCGAATGGCAGCCTGTGTTGCTTTCGTTGCTCCAGCGCCTGGAGGCGCTCACGCTGACGCCGCTGCAATCATAGCTGCTGGCGCTCGTCTCGCGCGGCTATTCCCTTGGTGCCCTGTTTCTCATGGCCATCAGCACCACAGAGAGGCCGACCCCGATCAACAGCAGCGGCGCCGCACAGCGCAACACCTCGCCCCCAAAGGCCGTGGAAAAGACCGCCAGGAACACGAGCCCGATCCCTCCCACGATCGCTGCGGCGATGGTGAGTCCTCGCTCGCGCTTCCCCAGCAGGTACATGAGCAGCAGCCCGGTGGCCACAGCGATCAGCTCTAGCGGCCACAGGTAAGCCCAACTCTCAAAGTTGCCTACGGTGTTCTGGAAAAGCAGGATCAACCCGTTGATCGTGATGATAGCGCCTGGCATCAGCAGGCCCACGATCTCACGACGGCGCTCCCACCAGATGAGCAAGGGCAGCAAGAAGGCCAGCCCCACAAAGAGCACCAGGAATGGCCAGGTGACCCTCCAGCCCAGCCGCAATCCCAAGACGCCAGACATGCTTTCGCCCAGTTGGGATACCATAAAGATCCCGCCAAGGAGCAACAACAAGATACCCACGTACAGCAGCCCTCGGTCGCGCATGGCCGTCCTCCCCTCACTCGGTGCGATGTGGAAGCAATCTGATCAATACTACGCGGTGGCAGTGTGCGAGTAGCATGCCAGGGGTAGCGAATTTACTGAGGTGAACTATCCCACACTATCCCACAGTAGATGTGGGATAGTGTGGGATTGAGCAAGGGGCAGAAATGCTCATGTGTTCATACGGACAAGCCATCACTGCGAGGCATGGAGCCTCTACTGCACGGTTGGCGCGACGGCCGGGGGTTCCTGGCGCATCGCGGGCGGTAAGAGCGCCACCGGCAGCACCTGGTCCATCGATTCCACAAACACAAAGCTCAGCCCACGGCGCAGGTGGTTCGGTATCTCGGTCATGTCGCGGCGGTTGCGTGTGGGCAAGAGCATCGTCTTGAGTCCCGCGCGATGGGCGGCCAGCACCTTTTCGCGCACGCCGCCGATGGGCAGCACCCGCCCGCGCAGGGTGATCTCTCCTGTCATGGCCACCTCATGGTGCACCGCCCGCCCCGTCAGGGCTGAGATGAGGGCCGTGGCCATGGTGATCCCCGCCGAAGGACCATCCTTGGGCACCGCCCCTTCGGGCACGTGGATGTGGATGTCGATCTTGTCGAAATCGAGCTCTCCGATGCCCAGCAGCTCGGCACGCGAGCGGGTATAGCTCATCGCCGCCTGGGCGGACTCTTGCATGATATCGCCCAACTGGCCGGTGAGGATCAATCCCCCCTTGCCGGTCATCACCGTCACCTCGATGGAGAGCGTATCGCCGCCGGCCTCGGTCCATGCCAGCCCGGTGGCCACGCCCACCTGGTCGTCCTCTTCCGCCATACCAAAGGAGTAGCGGGGGATGCCCAGGTAACGGGTCAGCGCTTGCCGGGTGATCTGCGTCGGCGCCTGCCGGCCCTCGGCCACCCGCCGCGCCACCTTGCGGCATATGTTGGCGATCTCTCTCTCCAGGTTGCGCACGCCCGATTCATGGGTGTACTCGCGCACCAGCGTGTGCAGGGTGGCGTCGGAGAAGCTGAGGGCCTTGAGGCCGTTCTGCTCCAACTGTCGCGGGATCAGGAAGCGCCGCGCGATATTGAGCTTCTCATCCTCAATATAGCCCGGGAACTCGATCACTTCCATGCGGTCCTGCAGCGCGGGTGGGATCGGCTCCAGCATGTTGGCCGTGGTGATGAACATCACTTTGGAAAGGTCAAAGGCCAGCTCGAGGTAATGGTCCGAGAAGGCGTGGTTCTGCTCAGGATCGAGCACCTCCAGCAGCGCGGCGGCCGGATCGCCCCGAAAGTCCATCCCCAGCTTGTCGATCTCATCCAGCATGAACACGGGGTTCATCGACCCTGCACGGCGCAGCGTCTGGATGATGCGCCCCGGCAGGGCGCCCACGTAGGTGCGGCGATGGCCGCGTATCTCGGCCTCGTCGCGGATGCCACCCAGGCTAACGCGCACGAAATTGCGCCCCAGCGCCGCAGCGATCGATTTGCCCAGCGAGGTCTTGCCCGTGCCCGGAGGACCCACAAAGCACAGGATGGGGTTCTTCATCTTGTCGGGCGCGAGCTGGTAGACAGCCAGGTGCTCCAGGATGCGCTCTTTGGCTTTGGGCAGGCCGTAGTGGCTCTCTTCCAGCAAGCGGCCTGCGTTTTTCAGATCGAGGTTGTCCTCGGTGAACTTGCCCCAGGGCAGCTCCAGGATCCAATCCAGGTAGGTGCGGATCACCCCTACCTCGGGCATCGAGGGGGGCATGGCCGTAAGCCGCGAAAGCTCCTTCTCGGCTTTCTGGCGCACCTCATCGGGGAGCTCCGCCTTGGCCAGCTGTTCGCGTAGCTCGCTCATCTCCTGGGTGTGCGGGTCGTTCTCCCCCAGCTCATTCTGGATAGCGCGCATCTGCTCGCGCAAAAAGTATTCTCGTTGGCTGCGGTCGATCTCTTGCTGCACCTGCGAATGGATGCGGTTCTCCAGCTCCAGCACATCCAGCTCTGACGCCAGGATGATGCTGATGCGCTGCAACCGTTCAGTGCAATTGATCGCCTCCAACAGCTCTTGCCGCTTGGCCACCTCGATCTCTAACACAGAGGCCACCATGTCGGCCAGCCAGCCCGGCTCGTCGGCATTCATGGCCGCCACATAGGCGTCGTCGGGGATGTTGCGGCTGAGCTGCACCACCTTCTCAAAGAGCGCCAGGACGGCGCGCATCAGCGCCTCGGTGGAAAGGCCCTCTTCGACCACTTCCTCCATCGGTGTAACCCTGGCGGCGATGTAGGGCTGCATCTGTGTGTGTTCCAACAGCTGCACACGCCGCTGACCCTGCACCCAGATGCTCGTCGTGCCATCGGGCATGCGCAGCTTGCGCCCGATGATCACCTCGGTGCCCACGCTAAAGAGATCCTCGGCGCCCGGGTCTTGCACCTCTTCGTCTTTTTGTGCGACGACGATGAGGCGCTGGTTGCCTGCCATCGCCGCCTCCACCGCCTTCAGCGAGCGATCTCGCCCCACAAAGAGCGGCGCCACCATGTGCGGATATACCACCGTATCCTTTAGCGGCAGGACCGGGAATTCCTCGACGTCGAAATCTTCACTAAGAGCCTTGATATCTTCTCCCAGCCAACTGTCGAACTCACTGGGATCGGTCAACATCTGTTGAGCCATGAACCTGTACGTTCCTCCAACTTGATACAGCCCTGCGGGCGTTAATAGGCAATGCGGATCTTGTCGTGCGAGAGAAATCACCACTTGAGCGAAAAGAACACACCAGGAGGTGAATGCCTCAATTCCTACGCGGAAATCGAGCGAAGGCTACTATACCACAGCCCCTTGAGAGGGCAAAACCTGCCTCAGAGAGCTGCCTTGCTATAGGTGGCCCACGAGTCGGGCGTTTCCCAGACCTCGACAAAGGTCAGGCCAACGCCCGGCAGGCGGCTCTCCAGCTCCTCATAGATCGTGCGGGCGATGTTCTCGGCGCTGGGGCTGAGCACGTCAAAGGGCGGCGTCTCGTTGAGGTTGTGGTGATCGAAGCGGTCCAGCAGGGCATCCAGCTGGCGCTTGAGCTCGGTAAAGTCGTAGGCCATCCCCGCTTGATCCAGGCTATCCCGATCCACGGCGACTACCACCTCGTAGCGGTGTCCATGCAGGTTCTCGCACTTGCCATGGTAGTTGCGCACGGCGTGGGCGGCATCGAAATGTCGGCGAACTTGGACTCGGTACATGGGCAGCCTCTACAATCTGTACTCACTTGATATATAAATGTAAGTAATGATAGGCCGTTTGGGCGTTTTTGGCAAGCCTGCATGTTTCTACTGCAGGGCTTGGTTCACGTCGGCAAGGCCGTCATGACCCTGGCTCGGGCCGGTCGTAGGCGTGCTGCAATCCGCCATCCTCCCGCTCGGAGAGGGCGCGCCGCATCTCATCGACCATGGCGGCCCCATGGCGATACTGGAAAGGCCACATGCTTCTGGGGTCAAAGATGCCCACGCGGTCGCCATCCTGCAGCACGTGGCCTAGATCCGGTTGCAGGCCGAGCATGGCGCTCAGGTTGCCACTGATAAAGGTAATCCCTCGCGCTTCGCTGGGTATGGCCAGCCGGGCCAAGAGATCGGCCATGGTGCTGCCCGCGGGGAGGCGCATATCCAGATGGGCGAAACTGGGCTGCGCTGCCTCGCCGCCATAGCGGGCGAGGGCGCCATAGAGCCACACATCCACGCTGATGCTTGCTTCTGTATCGGCCACTTAGCCTCCTCCAACGAGCGGAAAGATGCCTACCTCATCCCCGTCCGCCAGGGACCACTCCATGGGGCGGCTGCGCCCATTGACGAAGGTGATCTTGACGTCTTGGCGAGGCAGGTTCAGTTGGCCGACCAAGTCATCGACGGTGGCCGGCTCGGGCAGCAGCACATCGAGCGGCGTCCCCGGCAGGGCATTGCTGATCGGGCGCCCCAGGCCGGCATATAGCTTGACACGTACGTGCATGGATACCTACTTTTGAGATGAGACGCAAGTTACGAAACCTAGATACTGATCACATGGGACGCAAGTTAGGAAACTTGTGGGATTGGCTACGGGCAGCGCACGATGTCCTGAGCCCACAGGCAGTCGGCGCAAGAGGGACTCCAACCCCAGCAGGCCTCGTTGCGCTCGCGCAGGTCGCAGGTGGCGCGCAGGTCGCAGTCGGGGCACGATGGGAAGTGAAAGGCCCGCACCTCACTGCGGAAGCGGGTATACTCCTCGGACATCCATATCTCGGCCAGCGACTGATCCTGCACCTTAGCCAACGTGTAGCGCCGCACCTGCTTGGGCCGGCCATCGATGGCCAGGTAAGAGTAGCTGTGGGCCAGGGCATAGCAGGGCGCCACGCCGCCGTCCCATCCTACCACGAGAGCGCGGTCCTGTACAAAACGACAGCGCCGCTCGGCGCCCCAATGCATGCGCGGCAATTCCAGTGTGCCCCAGGTGACCCACGCACCCAGGCTCACCGGCCAGCCGCCCGATCCCAGCGGCTCGCGCGGGACGTGGCCATAGAGCATCTCCTCCCGCATCTCGCTTGTGTAAGGCAGGACGTTGCTCACCAGGACGCGCGCCGCGCCCAGGTGCGAGGCCAGGCGGGTCAGCT
>CAYQDH010000196.1:0-9309 GCA_964416075.1 uncultured Anaerolineales bacterium
TCACGGTTGATTTCGCCCGCCAGCATGGGGCGCGGGTCATCGTCCGTGGACTGCGAGTCATCTCCGATTTCGAGCTGGAGTACCAGATGGCCTTGATGAACCGCAGGCTGGCGCGCGATATCGACGTGGTCTGTCTCATGACCAGCGCCGAGCACGCCTTTGTCAGTTCGTCGATCATTAAGGAGATAGCTGTAGCTGGCGGAGATATCAGCCAGTTTGTTCCGGCTCCGGTGGCCAAGTTGTTGCAGGCCCGACTGGCAGCGAAGGCCTAGCGCTACGAGCCTTACGCGAGACGATCAGGACATAGAACACCACGTGGAAACCCAAACGGGCCGCCTCACACAGCTCATGCCCGGCGAGAGCCCGTTATCTGGCTGACGGAAGGAGCGCTAAAATCGAAATCCTACACCTTGTAGACCGGCTGGAGGAACTCGTCGATCACGGTTCACGCGTGCCGCTGAGCCGGAAAATAGCTATCGACGAAGAGATGTTTCTGAACATTATCGACCAGATGCGCATCACTGTCCCCCAAGAGATCAGGCTGGCTAAGGAGATGCAGGCGGAGCGGGACAAGTACGTCACCCAGGCCCGCGACGAGGCAAGCCAGATCATTGCCCAGGCCCGAGAAGACGCCGCGAGGATGCTGGACGAGCATCAGTTGCGTCAGGAGGCCGCGGTGCAGGCCGACCTCATCATCAAGCGCGCCAGAGAGGATGCCGAGCGCATCCATGCGGGAGCCGACGACTATGCAGAGAGCCGCCTCAAAGAGCTGGGCCAGTTGTTGGAGCAGTGGCAGGGCTCTATCCAGAAGGGCTTGAGCGTTCTGGCAAGACGACACACAGGGACCTCGGCGGGCGATACGCCGAATTCTTGACACAGAAGCGTCAGTCGCCTATAATGGATCGGTAACTCTGGAAAGGGAGGTCGATCCATGTCTCCCATACTTTACAATGTTGCCCAATTGTTGAGGGAGGGGCCGGGCGCTACTCGCGAGCGTCCCATCCATGGCGATCTGTTCAAGATCGATGAGAACAATCCTGGGCCTGTGCATATCGAGGGAAACGCGCTGCTGGTGCGCACTCCGAGAGGTGTGTTGGTCACCGGCCACGCACAGGCCGACCTGGTTCTGGCATGCCGGCGCTGTTTGGAGCCTGTGCAAACCGGCGTAAGTATCGATTTCGAGGAAGAGTACACCGCCACGATCGACGTGGAAACGGGCCTAAGCCTACCGCTCACCGAGGATGACGATCGAGCTTCACTCATCGACGATCAGCATATTCTTGACCTGACTGAGGTGTTGCGTCAGTACATCGTCATCGAAAGCACAGGATCTGGGCTCTGCCGGCCCGACTGCAAGGGACTGTGCCCAGAGTGTGGCAGCAATCTGAATCTGGGTGAGTGCGAGTGCGATCGCTCGGTGATCGATCCACGTTGGGCGGCCCTGTACAAGCTAGCTAATGATGCTGAAGACCAAAGCTGAAAAGTAGGAAAGGAACTGTTCCATGACGCCACTACCGAAACGCAAACATTCTCATGGTCGCACCCATCGTCGCCGCGCCCATGATGCTCTGCATCCCATACCGCTTGTCGAGTGCTCATCCTGTCACGAGATGCGCCTGCAGCATCATGTATGCCCCAAGTGCGGCAACTATCGCGGCATGGACGTGCTACAGATCAAGGCTGAGAGCTAGTTCCCCGACTGCATCATGGGGCCGCCCCAAGGTTTGGTTGGCGGCCCCTCCTATCGCCTCGTGGATAGCATCGAGGGTATCCCTGGGTAAGGAGTCGCATGGCTGAAGCGGAGGTTGGCATCACGGAACAGAGACTGGGGAGTGTGCGTATTTCGCCTCACGTCTTGTCCACAATTGTGCGGCTGACTACGCTCGCGACGCCTGGCGTGGTGCGCATGTCTCACGATCTGCCGAGCAACGTGGATCGCCTGCTCAAGGGAAAAACGGCCTCCGAGGGTGTGCGTATCGAGGTCGTGGATGACACGGTGTCGATCGATCTGTTCATCATCGTGGGCAACGACGCCAATATCTATGAGTTGGGGCGGCAAGTGCAGACCCGCGTAGCCCGTGCGATCAAAGATATGGTCGGCATGCCCGTTCTGGCGGTCAACGTCCATGTGGAGGATGTGGAAGCCGCTCCCATAGCACCCTAGATGCGAGGACGATGGTCGTCCACGCACTTTTGCCTATAGTATGGGTGGAGATGTGCTTTGAAGATTAGACGCCGAGCCAGAATTGTGGCCTTACAAGCTCTTTTCGAATCTGATACGACGCAACACGACCCAGATGCTTGCTTGAGACTGCGCATGGAGGATTCTCCTCTGCCCGAGCCCGGAGCCGAGTTCGCTATGGCCCTGGTGCATAGTGTTCTCGAGAACCAGCAGGTGATCGACACCATCATCCAGCGCATCGCGCCCGAGTGGCCCATCGCGCAGATGAGCGGCATAGACCGCAACATACTGCGCCTGGCAGCGTGCGAGATGCTGTATTCCGATGACGCGCCCCCCAAAGTCGTCATCAACGAGGCCGTCGAATTGGCCAAGGCGTTCGGTAGCGATAGCTCGAGCCGCTTTGTCAATGGCGTGCTGGGCACCCTGCTCACCAACCGCAACGACTTGATCGATTGGCTCAAGACCCATCATGGCGATACGCCGCCCCTCGCAATCACCGCGCACCCGGTTCGCAGCGGCCATATAGCGAATGGAAGGTCAGCCTGATCTATGTTCGGTATAGGTACTGGAGAGATACTCTTAATCCTGGTCATCGCCATGCTGGTCGTAGGACCGGAGCGCATGGTCGAATTCTCGCGCACGATGGGCCACATGGTTGCCCAATTCCGGCGAACCACCGACGAAGCCACCAAAGAGTTCAAAGAGGCTTTCGCCGTCGACGAAATGAAGAATCTGACCCAAGAGCTCAAGCAAGAGATCGTGTCCCCCGGAACCACGCCAGCCACCACCACGCCCGCGGCTACGGCAGGGGCGCCAGGGTTGTCTGCTCCCGAGTCACCAGCCGATACAGAGGCCACGCCAGCCCAGGAAAGCCCAACCGAGCCCATCGAAACGGTAACCCTCAAGGAAGTCCTGGCTGACGAGCTGGTCGATGGAGAGATCGAGGTCGAGGAAGCGCCCGTACAGCCCGGCACGGTAGAGGCCTCACCCGAGCCCGCCGCCGAGGTCTCGGAAGGGATCTCCATCGAGCTGGCCAGTCTCGTGCCTGAGGATCCTGATGTGGAACCCACAACTATCGAGACCCTGGAGATGGCGCCCGAAGAAGCCGCCCCATCTCCCGCAGTGACAGAGGGATAAGCCCGGCTAATGCCTAACCAAGATACTGCTGTCGTCGCCCAAAGTCCACAGGCACAAGACGCCAAACCCCAGAAGCCAATCGATGATGTCGAGCTATCCATCTGGGAGCACTTGGATGAGCTCAGAAAGCGCCTTTTCGGGGCGGTGCTGGCCCTCGTCATCGGCACGGCGATCTGCGTAGCCTTTGCCACGCAAGGCCTGGAGCTGCTTATTTCGCCCCTGGGCGAGTATGTGCCCCAGACGATTCACCCCACAGAGGGCTTTGTGGTCTATTTCCGCGTTGCTCTGATCGGGGGCGTCACCCTGGCCATGCCCGTGATCGTCTATGAATTGGTGCGTTTTGCGCTGCCAGGCCTCTTGCCCGAGGAGCGCAAGTATCTCTACATGCTGCTCCCCGGCGTGTTCCTCTTTTTCGCCGGTGGAGTCGCTTTTGCAGCGTTTATCATGATCCCTGCAGCCGTCAACTTTATGCAGAGCTTTTTGCAGAGCATCATCGATAATCGTTGGACCTTGGATAACTATATCGGCTTTGTTACGCGCGTCCTGTTCTGGATGGGCATGGTCTTCCAAACGCCACTGATCATGTTCTTCCTGGCCAAGCTCGGGCTGGTCACGCCCCAGAAGCTCAGCAAGTTCCGCAAGTATGCCATCCTGCTTGTTGCAATTGTCGCGGCAGCGGTGACGCCTACGCCCGACCCGGTCAATATGATGATTGTGATGGTGCCGCTGTACTTTTTGTACGAGGTGGGGATCATCCTGGCGCGCATCGCCGTGATCGGCCGCAAACCCGCCGAAGAGGTTGCAGCACCGAACGCCCCCGCAGGCTCATAACATAGAGGCTTTGAGATAGCTGCGGTGGCCCGAACTCCACTGAGCAAACCCAGGAGCCTGGCCTCATGACGAGAGTCAAGACGCTGATTATGGGTGCCGCAGGGCGCGATTTCCACAACTTTAACGTCTTTTACCGCCACAACCCCGCCTATGAGGTTGTGGCTTTTACTGCCACCCAGATTCCCAACATCGAAGACCGCGCCTATCCCCCCGAGCTGGCCGGCTCCCTATATCCCCAGGGCATTCCCATCTATCCCGAGGGCGAGCTCGATCGCCTGATCACAGAGCAGAGCATCCAGGAGGTAGTTCTCGCCTACAGCGACCTGTCGCATCTGGAGGTGATGCACCGTGCCTCGCGCGTGCTGGCCCGAGGCGCCGACTTTCGCCTCATGGGGCCGCGCACCACGATGCTACAGGCCCGCACGCCCGTGGTGGCGGTCTTGGCCGTGCGCACCGGCAGCGGCAAGAGCCAAACCACACGCCGCGTCGCTACGTTGCTGCGCGACGCAGGCAAGCGAGTGGTCATCGTTCGCCATCCCATGCCCTATGGGGACCTGGCCGCGCAGGCCTGCCAGCGCTTTGCCGAATACCGCGACCTGGACACCCACCACTGCACGATCGAGGAGCGGGAGGAGTACGAACCCTTGCTCGAGCTGGGTCTGGTGGTCTATGCCGGGGTGGACTACCAACGTATCCTGGAAGACGCCGAGCGCGAGGCGGACGTCATCGTTTGGGACGGGGGTAACAACGACCTGAGTTTCTACGAGGCCGACCTGTGCATCGTAGTCGCCGATCCCCACCGCGCGGGGCACGAGATGACCTATTACCCCGGCGAGACGAACCTGCGCATGGCCGACGTGGTGATCATCAACAAGGTGGATACCGCCAACCTCGCATCCATCCTCGAGCTCCGAAAGAACATCGCCCAAGCCAACCCCAAAGCCATGATCATCGAGGCCGCATCGCCGATCTCGGTGCCCGATGCGACGCCCCTGCGCGACCAGCGTGTGCTGGTCATCGAGGACGGGCCCACCTTGACCCACGGGGAAATGGCCTATGGCGCAGGTCTGTTGGCTGCTCAGCGCCTGGGCGCTCGAGAAATCGTGGATCCTCGGCCCTACGCGGTGGGCTCCCTGGTGCAGACCTATGCTCAATACCCACACCTCGACCGAGTCTTGCCCGCGATGGGCTATGGTGAGGAGCAGCAGCGCGAGCTGGAAGCCACCATCAACGCCACCCCCTGCGACCTGGTGCTGGTGGCCACGCCCATCGACCTGGGCAAGGTGTTGCATATCGATCGCCCCACCCGGCGCGTCACCTATGAGCTACAAGAAATAGGGCGTCCCACTTTACAGGGCGCCCTGGCCTCTTTCTTGTAGGCGCACAAGATCGAAGACTAATCGTACACGGCCATCTTGTTCACCGCAGCCTATCAGAACAGCGCCAAGATCCCGGCATCTGCATCGGCCTCCAGGTCATGGATCAGACCTTCATTCAGCCGCAAGATTCGTTCAATCTCTCCGGTCGAGCAGTTGCCCCGCCGGATCCATATCACCTTCGGCGGAAAGCCCGATAGCAGCGACAACTCGCCAAAGTCTGCGTCGCGTGTAACGATCACCAGATCATGCTGCCGAGCATACTCCCACACATCTCTGTCCGGGGCGCTGCCCAGACCTATGAACTGCACATGGAGTGAGCCCGGATATTGATCACCAAGACGCCCGACCAGACGTGGTGACAAGTTCTGATCGAAGAGCAGTCTCATGCTGGTGCGTTCACCGTACAGCGCTCCCGCTCAGCAGCGTAACTCAGGCAAGCTCGGATGTCCTCTTCGGTCAGGTAGGGGAAATCGTCCAGCACCTCTTGCACGGACATCCCCGACGCCAGGTATCCCAGCACATCATAAACCGTGATGCGCATACCCCGAATACAGGGCTTGCCCCCTCGCTTACCTGCTTCGATGGTGATAATGTCCTGATAGTTCATCCAAAGCTCCAGGTAATGACTGATCCTATGCTACAGGAGGCCCGTAGCAGCCCAAGCGTGGACTCTAGCATACGCCACAAGCGCTCGAATGCCAAGTCCGAAGGCAGCGCATCCTCAATCGGGCTAGAGCACCGCCAGAACTTCCTGCGCATGCCCTTCGGGCTTGACATTGCGAAAGATGTGCGCGATGCGCCCCTGCTCGTCGATTACAAAGGTTGAGCGCAGGATGCCCTCATACGTCTTGCCATACGCCTGCTTGGGACCCCAGGCCTCATACATCGAGGCCACCTGATGGTCGGCGTCGGTCAGCAGATAGAAGGGCAAGCCGAACTTGACGCGGAACTTGAGGTGGGACTCGCCGGCATCCGGGCTAACGCCGATGACCGCTGCGCCCTTCATGGTGAACTGGGCATAGTCATCACGAAAACTACAGGCTTCCTTGGTGCAGCCTGGAGTATCGTCCTTGGGGTAAAAGTAGAGCACTACCTTCTGCCCGCGGAACGACGACAGCGTGATATCCTCGCCCTGATCAGAGGGCAACGTGAAATCGGGGGCCAACTCGTTTTCCTGGATCATGATCGGAGACTCCTATAGAAAAAAGTATTCAACTAAATCAATCGATTTGGTACAATTCATTTTAGCGCGGCCTGCCCGGCTTGTCAAGCGCAGTGTTCCAGCGCCCAGGGCTTTGTCATGGTCGCGATTATGTCATGTTGAGCGCAGCGAAACATCTCTGCGCACCGGCTCTTGCACTTGCGCATCAAGTAGTCTAGAATCGACCCCACACAGGGACAGGCCCGGGCCGGCGATCCAGAACGGATAGATCGAGGGCTAACCAGCCACCTGCTGTCTCTGTGGGCAGTGCCCTGGCCACTTGGCTTCTAGCTAGATCTACATCATTCCTGGCGAGGTTACGGACCATGCAAACAGCATTCGTCTCCGGCACATTGATCGATGGCACGGGCCGCCGGCCCCTGGAAAGGGCCGCGATCCTCACCGAAGGGGGACGGATCACCAGCATCGCAAGCATGGACGAGGTCGCAGAGGAGGCCAAGACCTGGAGCAATGTCGTGGATTGCACGGGCAAAACCATCATACCCGGCCTGATCGATGCCCACGTCCACCTCACCTTCAGTGGCGCCCAGGACGTCCGGGAGACCAGGCGAGTCCTGGAGAACGAGATCACCGAAGTGCTGGCCGTCCGTGTGCTGACCAATGCCCAGCAAGCCCTGCGCGCCGGGATCACCACGCTGCGCGATTGCGGGGGGCGTGGGCTCACCACGTTACACGTCCGCGACGCCATCAACTCGGGGCTGGCGGTTGGGCCACGGATCCTCGCCAGCGGCATGCCCATCACACCCACGGCTGGACACCTGCACTGGTGTGGCCTGCGCGCCGACGGCGAGGAGGGAGCCCGCCGCGCCACGCGCGAGATGGCCCAGGCGGGGGCGGATTTCATCAAGATGATGGCCACGGGCGGCTATATGACGCCGGGGAGCAACCCCCGCATGTGCCAGTATAGCCTGAAGGAGATGGCCGCCATCGTCGAGGAGGCCAATCGCCTGGGGCGCCATGTGGCGGCCCACGTCCTCGCCGCCGAGGGGATGCGCCGGACCCTGGAGGCGGGGGTGGACACCCTGGAACACGGCATGTGGTTCAATCCCGACGGCAGCGACGGCTATGACCCTCGCCTGGTGGAGCGCATCGCCGAAAGAGGCACCTATGTGACGGTGGCGCGCGGCGTAACTCGCGTCGATGACCAAGCGACCCTCCCCAAGGCGCGCGACAGCTTCGCCCCCTGGCGCGATATGGCATCCAGGGGCGTCAAGCTCATCCTGTCCACCGACGGGGGCATCCCGGGCGCTCCACGCTGCGATATGCTCCCGCTGGTAGTGATCTCAGCGGTGAGCCTCCTGGACATGACGCCCATGCAGGCGATCATGGCCAGCACCCGCGTGCCCGCTGAGGCGATGCGCATGGGCAGCGAGCTCGGCACCTTGGAGCCGGGCAAGCGGGCGGACCTCGTCCTGCTGGATGCGAATCCGATGGACGACATACGACACCTCACAGCAGTGAATAGTGTATTCCTTGACGGAAATCGCGTCGCCTAGATGAGCTCACAGACGCTCCCCCTCCGTGCCGAGGTGAAGCAGCAGCAACTTTCTGGGAGGACTGGTCCATGAAAATCACCAAGATCGAGACGTTGTGCCTCTCCAGGCCGCACGAGCTGGAGCGGCAGTGGTTCGTGGGGCGCGTGCGCGTGGTCAAAGCCGATTGCGCCATCGTGATCATCCACACCGACGAAGGCCTGCAAGGGATCGGCGAAGCCAGCGCCTATGGCTGGCCGCTGATGATCCGCGAGTGGGTGGATTGGATGGCCAAGGAGATGGTGGGCAAAGACCCTCTCGATCCCGCCATCGCGCCGCACACCAACGGGCTGTCCTGGACCGTCGACTGCGCCGTCGCCGGGATCGATTGCGCCCTGTGGGACCTCAAGGGCAAGATCGCTGACAAACCCACGCGGAAGCTGTTGACCGAGCACCCACTGGACAAGATACGGCTCTATGCCTCGGCGGGCTGCAACTATGACTGGCGATACCGCCCCGAGCAGCTGATCGATGAGGCGCTGGGCTTTATCGAGCAGGGCTACACGGCGATGAAGCTGCGCACCGGCACCGCCTGGGACTGGGATGGCGTCACCGTCGACCGCTTTCTGGGCCTGATGCGCGAGCTCTCGCAGGCCGTGAACGGTCGCCTGGAACTGATGGTCGACGACGGCAAGTTCACCGAGGAGCAAGCGTTGGCGGTGGCCAGGGAACTGGATCGCCTGGGGTTCTCTTGGTTCGAGGAGCCCGTGCCGCCCGACCAGATCGCCAGCTACACCCGCATCGCGGCGGCGGTAGAGATGCCCATCAGCGGTGGAGAGACCCTGCGCACCGTGCAGCAATTTCGCCCCTACCTCGAGCAAAAGGCCTACGACATCGTGCAGCCCGATGCGGGCATCTGCGGCATCACCGAAGCGCTCAAGATCGGCAGGATGGCCTATAACCACTATGGCCTACAGATGTGCCCCCACAACTGGCACAACGGGCTGATGTTCATGGCCAACGCGCAGGTGGTGGCTTCTCTACCCAAGCCCAAGGTGCTCGAGTTGTGCATGATCCAGGGGCCGC